>JAYQUR010000111.1:0-9500 GCA_038148075.1 Alphaproteobacteria bacterium
TTCCGTCCGCTACCGCCGCGCGCGCGAGGCCTACGATGTCGTGACCGGCCTGTGGGACAGCTGGGCCGACGACGCCTTCGTTCGCGACCAGGAACGCGGCGTCTTCATGGAGCCGGACCGGATGCACGTACTCGACCACAAGGGCGAGTTCTACAAGGTACGCGGCCCGCTGAATATCGCCCGGCCGATCCAGGGGTGGCCGGTCATCGTCCAGGCCGGCGGTTCCGATGCGGGCCGCCAGCTCGCCGCCGAAACCGCCGAAGCCGTCTTCGCCGCCCAGAGCAACCTGGAAGCGGGGCAGGCGTTCTATGCCGACGTGAAGGGCCGGATGGAGAAGATCGGCCGCAACCCCGACCATCTGAAGATCATGCCGGGCTGCCTCGTCGTCGTCGGCGACACGGTGGAGGAAGCACAGGCCAAGCGCGCCAAGCTCGACAGCCTCGTCCACGAGGAAAGCGCGATCGCGTCGCTGTCGATCACGCTCGGGGTGGACGCCTCCAGGTTCGATCCCGACGGGCCGCTGCCGAAGGACATGCCCGAAAGCAACGCCACCAAGTCCGGCCGCGACCGCGCAGTCCTGCTGGCGGAGCGCGAGGGCCTCAACGTGCGCCAGCTCGCCCAGCGGCTCGGCGGCTATTCGGGCCTCGCGATGGTCGGCACGTCGGAGACCATCGCCGACCGGATGGAGGAATGGATCGAGACCCGCGGCAGCGACGGCTTCACCATCATGTTCCCGTACCTTCCGGGCGGCCTCGACGACTTCGTCGAGCGCGTCGTGCCGGTCCTGCAGGACCGGGGCATGCTGCGCAGGGAATACGAGGGCACGACGCTCCGCGAAAATCTCGGCCTGCCCCGACCCGAGAACCGGTTCTTCGCGGGCCGGCAGGCAGCGGAATAAATCCGCGACCGCCGTTTTCCCGTAACTCGATACGGAACGTCGACGGATTCGCCTTCGACCGGCGCTTCCGCTAGAAACGGGCCGCTTCGGCCCCGCTACCCGCTAATGGAGAACTGACGTGCCCGGCCTCACCGATATCGATCCCGACGGACTTCTCGAATATTCCGTCGTCTTTACCGACCGTTCCCTGAACCACATGTCGCAGACGTTCCAGGGCGTCATGCGGGACGTCTCGGACACGCTGAAATCCGTGTACAACGCGCGTTCCGTCGCGCTGGTTCCGGGCGGCGGCACCTACGGCATGGAAGCGGTCGCCCGCCAGTTTGGCACGGGCAACAAGTGCCTGGTGATCCGGAACGGCTGGTTCAGCTACCGCTGGACGCAGATCTTCGAGGCCGGCAGCATTCCGTCGCAGGAAATCGTCCTCAAGGCCCGCCCGGTCGAGAACGGCCGCCAGGCGTCCTTCGCCCCTGCGCCGCTGGACGAGGTAATCGCCGCGATCGAGAAGGAAAAACCGGACGTGGTCTTCGCGCCGCACGTGGAGACCGCCTCGGGCATGATCCTGCCGCAGGACTACTTGAAGGGCGTTGCGGACGCGATCCACGCCGTCGGCGGGCTGTTCGTCCTCGACTGCGTCGCCTCGGGCACCGTCTGGGTCGACATGGCCGCGACCGACGTCGACATCCTGATCAGCGCGCCGCAGAAAGGCTGGTCGGCGTCGCCCTGCTCCGCACTGGTGATGCTCGGAGAAGAGGCCCGCACCCGCATCGACGGCACGACGAGCTCAAGCTTTGCCGCCGATCTCAAGAAATGGCTGCAGATCATGGAGGCCTACGAAGGCGGCGGGCACGCCTATCACGCCACCATGCCGACCGACGCCATCGTCAAGTTCCACGGCGCCATGATGGAGACCAGGGAATACGGCTTCGACAAGGTCATGGGCGAGCAGCTCGAACTCGGCAGCAAGGTCCGCGACCTGCTGGAGAGCCGCGGCTTCAAGAGCCTCGCCGCCGCCGGCTTCAAGGCGCCCGGCGTCGTGGTCAGCTACACCGACGACGCCGACGTCCACAACGGCTCCAAGTTCGCGAAGGCCGGCCTCCAGACCGCCGCGGGCGTGCCGCTGATGTGCGACGAACCGGACGATTTCCGCACCTTCCGCGTCGGCCTGTTCGGCCTCGACAAGCTGCACAACATCGACCGCACGGTAAAGAACCTGGAAGCGGCGCTGGATTCGGTGACGGGGGATACGAACGTTCGGTAGCGGACGCCGCGCGCAACCGTTATAATCCGCCGTATATAACGCACCACCTCAAACGGACAGGAACGGCCCCATGCGCACATACATGCACATCGATCTCAGCGACCGCTCGGTGAAGACCGAAAAGCAGGACGGCGAGGACGTTATCCGCGCCGGGCGCTACCTGATCGCGAAAACGCTGCTCGAGCGGAACGTGGCGAAGGTCGATCCGATGGGGCCGGAAAATCCGCTGATATTCTCGGCCGGTCCGTTCGCCGGATCGAACTTCTCTAACGCCAACCGCCTGAGCGTCGGGTGCAAGAGCCCGCTGACGGGCGGCATCAAGGAAGCCAACTCGGGCGGCACGTTCGCCTTCGCCATGGGCCAGCTCGGCATTTCCGGCTTCAACCTCTACGGCCAGTGCCCCGACTGGACGGTGATGCACATCAAGAAGGGCGGCGAGATCGAGTGGCACGACGGCTCGCCCTATCTCGGCCAGGGCACGATGGAGACCGCCGAGAAGCTGTTCGAGAAGTTCGGCGACAAGGTCAGCCTCGGCATCTGCGGGCCGGTCGGCGAATATGGTGGGCTGGTCGCGGGCATCTCGTTCACCGATCCCGAAGGCCGCCCGACCCGCATCGCGGCGCGCGGCGGCGTCGGCGCGGTGATGGGCTCCAAGAAGGTCAAGGCGATCGTCGTCGACCGCGACAAGATGCCGGAATTCCACGACCGCAAGGCGCTGATGGGCTCGGTCCGCGACTACGGCAAGATGCTCGGCGCGGACGCCGCCATCCAGGCGTTCAGCGATCTCGGCACCGCGATGGTCGGCGATTTCACCAACAATATCGGCGGCCTGCCGACGCGGAACTTCTCCGCAGGCCAGCTGATCGACACCAAGGAACAGCCATTCCGCCTCGGCGGCGACTTCATCCGCGAACAGAACCTCGCCCGCGGCGGCGAGACGACGCACGCCTGCATGCCGGGCTGCATGATCCGCTGCTCCAACGTCTACGCGGACAAGGACGGTAAGGAAATGTGCTCGCCGATGGAGTACGAGACCCTGGGCCTCGTCGGCACCAACTGCGGTCTCGAGGATCCCGACCACGTCGCCTATCTCAACAACATAGCCAACGATCTCGGCATCGACACGATCGAGCTCGGCGCCACGCTCGGCGTCCTGATGGAATCGGGCGAAGGCGAATTCGGCGACCACGAATTCATGGCTGCTGCGCTGGAAGACATGCGCACGGGCACCGAGCGCGGCAAGATCCTCGCCCAGGGCACCGCGCGCGTCGGCGAGCATTACGGCGTGAAGCGCGTCCCCGTCATCAAGAAGCAGGGCATCAGCGCCTACGATCCGCGCGTGATCGAGGTCACCGGCATCTCGATGATGGTCACGGCGCAGGGCGCCGATCACACGACCGGCAACATCCCGGGCTTCGCCTGCGACGGCAAGACGACCGAGGAGCTGACCGAGGCGAGCCTCGATATCCAGGTGCTGTGCGCGAGCGCCGACTCGCTCGGCCTTTGCGTGTTCGGACGCTCGGTCACAAACGTCCAACTCGACTTCATGGTCGACGCGCTCAACAAGGCGTGCGGCACGAACCTCGACGGCAGCTTCTACCGCAGACTCGGGATCGAGGCGCTCCAGCTCGAGTGGGAATTCAACAAGCAGGCCGGTTTCACCGAAGCCGACGACGAGCTGCCCGACTTCTTCTACGACGAGGAGCTGCCGCCCCAGAACAAGCGCGCCCGCCACCACGCGGCGGAAGTGAACAAGGCGCTTCAGGGGATGGTGAAGGAACTCGCAGGCTGAGTCGCAAGGACGCCTGCGTCTATCCGGCGCAGGGGAAAATCGCATACGTTCCTACCCCCGGCCCTGTGCCGGGGGTATTTTCAATCACCCGCTAGGTTCCCGCTAACGCAATCCTAATTCTCCGGCGCCAGACTCATTCGATGACACACTCCCCCCCTTTTCCCCGGCCCCGCCCGCCGCTGGGCACGACGATTGCCCGCACCTTGTCGGGGAACTGCCCGAATTGCGGCAAGGGCCGCCTGTTCCGCACCTACCTGAAACAGGTCGACCGCTGTGCGGAATGCGACGAGGGCTTCGGGCATATCCGTTCGGACGATGCCGCGCCGTGGCTCACGATACTGGTCGTCGGCCACCTCCTCATGCCTGTCCTGCTGATGGTAGAACGGGAAAATCCGTGGCCGATGTGGTTTTCGATGGTGCTCTGGCCGTCGATCGGCCTCGCGATGTGCCTGCTGATGCTGCCCCGCGCGAAGGCGCTGTTCGTCGGCCTGATCTGGTCGATGCGCGCGCCTGGCTCCGAGACGGACTGATCGGCGGACTTACCCGCTCACCTCGAATCCCGCATACCCCGACTTCGCTTCGGCCTCGCACTTCTCGACGTAGGTCGGAAAGCCGCCGATATAGGGCATGAAGACGCGAGCTTTGCCCGGCACGTTCGAGCCCACGTACCAGCTGTTGCACGTGGACCGCAGCGAGCCCTCGGCCGCCTTGTTGACCTCCTCTACCCAGCCGAGTTCCGCGTCGCGCCTCGCGTCGATGCGGGTCTTGCCGTTGTCGCGCATCCATTCCATGCAGTCGCTGATCCATTCCGCGTGCTGTTCGGCCGCGGTCACCATCGTCGCCAGCACCGACGGGCTGCCCGGTCCCGCCATGTTGAACATGTTGGGGAAGCCCGAGACCGTCATGCCGAGATAGTTGTCCGGCCCGCCGGTCCACTTCTCCTGGATGGTCTGCCCGCCGAGACCGGTGATCTTTATGCGCGTGACGCTGCCGGTCATGGCATCGAAGCCGGTGGCACAGACGATCGCGTCGAGCTCGTATTCCACACCCTCCGCCCGCAGACCCCTGGGCGTGAAGCGCTCGATGCCGGTCCCGCTGACGTCGACGAGTTCCACGTTGTCGCGGTTGAACGTCTCGTAATAGCCCGTTCCCGAACACAGGCGTTTGCAGCCGAAAACGTCGCCCTTCGGCGTCAGCAATTCGGCCGTCTTTGGGTCCTTCACGACCTCGCGGATCTTCTTCTTCCAGAACTCGGTGATCGTCCTGTTCGATTCCTCGTTGGTCAGCAGATCGCCGAACGCGCCGAGAAACGGCAGTCCGCCGACCTTCCACTGGGCCTCGAACCGCGCGTCGCGCTCCGCGTCCGAGACCGACAGGGCGGAGTCGGTGTGGAACGGGAACAGAAACGCCGTCGGGCGCTGCTTGGCGCGCGCTCGGAACCCTGCATAATCGGCCTTGAGCTCGGCCGTCTTTTGCGGATCGAGCGATGCGTTCTGGGCCGGCACGACGTAGTTCGGCGTCCGCTGGAACACGTATAGCCGTTCCGCCTCCTCCGCGATCAGCGGGATCGCCTGAATGGCCGAAGAGCCCGTCCCGATCACGCCGACGCGCTTGCCGCTGAAATCCACCCCTTCCGTCGGCCAGACGCCGGTGTGATAGATGGGGCCCTCATAATCGTCGTAGCCCTCGAAATGCGGCGTGATCGTCGTCGACAGGCACCCGACCCCCATGATGAAGTAGCGTGCGCGAACGGTCTGGCCGGCGTCGGTCTCGACCACCCATTCGTCGGCATCCGCGTCGAAAGCCGCGCCCTCGACCCGGGTGTTGAACTGGATGTCGCCCCGCAGGTCGTAACGGTCGGCGACATGACGGATATAAGCGAGGATCTGCGGTTGCGAGGCGTAACGTTCCTCCCAGTCCCATTCCTGCTGCAGCGCCTCGTCGAACTGGTAGGAGTACTGCATGCTCTCGATGTCGCACCGCGCGCCGGGATAGCGGTTCCAGTACCAGGTTCCGCCGACGTCCGGCGCCGCCTCGAACACACGGGCGTTGAAGCCCGCCTCGCGCAGGCGGTAGAGCATGTAGAGGCCGGCGAAACCGGCGCCGACGACGACGGCGTCGAAGCGGTCTCCGGGAAGAATTTCTGGTTCTGAGGCGGCGGTTGCGGCGATCGTCGGCATGGTCCCTGTCCCTGAAATGCCATGCCAGACTAATAAGCCCCCTTGCCGGAAACAACGGTCGAGGCCGCATGGGGCGATGCGCCGCGGCAAAGGCACCGCACGGACCGGATTGCTTGACCCGTGGGGCGGCGCGCGCCAAGCTCCCGGCAGCCAAGAAGAGGAAACTCCGGGATGACAGAGGCCTACATTCCCTACGGCGGCTACTGGTCGACGCCGTTCGCCAAGTGGCAGGGCGCGCTGAGCCATCTCAATTCCGTGCAACTCGCCGCGCATGTCGCGAAGGACGAACTGGCGCGCCGCGAGCTGGACGCCGTGGATTTCGACACGGCGATTCTCGGGCTCACGGTTCCCCAGCATCATTCGTTCTACGGCGCGCCGTGGCTGACCGGCATGATGGGCGCAGAGTCCGTGACGGGACCGACAGTAACGCAGGCCTGCGCCACCTCGGCGCGCTGCCTGCAGACGGCGTCGCAGGAGATTGCCGACGGAACGGCCGAGAACGCGCTGATCGTCACGACCGACCGCACGTCGAACGGCCCGACGCTGGTCTATCCGAACCCGGCCGGACCCGGCGGGACGGCGATCTCGGAAAACTGGGTTCTGGACAACTTCGGCGACGATCCGCACGCGCGGAACGCCATGATCGACACGGCGGAGAACGTCGCACGCAAGTGGCAGATCACGACCGAGGAGCAACACGACGTCGTGGCGCGGCGCTACGAGCAGTATTGCGATGCGACTGCCGACGATAATGCGTTCCAGAAACGCTACATGCGCCTGCCGTTCGAAGTACCGGACGCGCGCTTCCGCCGGACGGTCGCCACGCTGGCGGGCGACGAGGGCGTCTTCGAGACCACGCGCGCCGGGCTCGACAAGCTCAAACCGGTACTCGAGGACGGCACCGTGACGTTCGGCAGCCAGACGCATCCGGCCGACGGCAATACCGGCATGATCGTCACAAACCGGCAGCGGGCGCGCGAAATCGCGGGCGACACAGGCATCGAGATCCGGCTCGCGGGTTTCGGGCAGGCGCGAACCGACAGAGGTTACATGCCGCATGCGCCCGTTCCCGCCGCACGGAAGGCCCTGGCCGACGCCGGCATTTCGCTCGACGACGTGGCGGCCGTGAAAACGCACAACCCCTTCGCCGTGAACGACATCGTGTTCTGCCGCGAAACCGGCTACGACATAGACAGGATGAACAATTACGGCTGCTCGCTGATCTGGGGCCATCCGCAGGGCCCGACCGGGCTCCGCGCGATCTGCGAACTGATCGAGGAATTGGTCGTCGCGGGCGGCGGCTACGGTCTGTTCGCCGGCTGCGCGGCAGGCGACAGCGCAATGGCCGTCGTCCTCGAAGTATCGGATTTCGCGCAATGAGCGCCGTAGAGCTTCCCCCGCCCGACCCGTCCAATAGCGTCGAGGGGCGCGTCGTCATCGTCACCGGCGCAGGCGGCGGGATTGGGCGCGCCTACGCGAAACATTTCGCGGCGAACGGCGCCATCCCCGTTATCGCGGAGATCAACGGACAGAATGCGTCCCGCGTCGCCGAGGAAATCAGGGCGGATGGGGGCAAGGCGCTGGCGCACCAGACCGACGTGACATCCGAGGAATCCGTCGCCGAGATGGTCGCGCGCGTCATGGACGAGTTCGGCCGGATCGATATCCTCGTGAACAACGCCGCCATTTTCGCCGCTCTCAACCGCGCACCGTTCGAGGAACTGCCGCGGGACGACTGGACGAAGATGCTCGACGTCAACGTCATCGGCTCCTGGATCTGCGCGAAGACCGTCATTCCGCACATGCGCGCGGGCGGCTACGGCCGGATCATCAACGTCTCGTCATCGACCGTGCCGACGGGCGTGCCGTTCATGATGCACTACGTAACTTCCAAGGCGGCCGTCGTCGGCATGACGCGCTGCATGGCGACCGAATTGGGGGTCGACGGGATTACGGCAAACGCCATCCTGCCGGGACTTACCGAAACCGAAGTACCCTATAACGGGCGCACGGACGCGGGCATTCAGGCCAGCCTCAACGCCCAGAAGATCAAGCGGGTGGAGACGGCCGACGACCTCGTGGGGACCGTCCTGTTCCTGGCTTCGCCGGCCGCGGGTTTCATGACGGGACAATGCCTGCTGGTCGACGGCGGGACCGCGTTTATTTAAGGAAAACAATATGAAAGCCCTCGTCCTTAACGGCCCCGGCGAGCCCTTTTCGCTGGAAGACGTACCCGATCCGGTTCCCGGGCCCGGAGAAGCCGTGGCCAGGGTCATCGCCTGCGGCGCGGGCCTCACCATCCAGCACGTCAAGGCCGGGCGCGCCAGGGTCGACTATCCGCGGATCATCGGCCACGAGATTACGGGCGTGATCGAGGCCGTCGGCGACGGCGTCAAGAACGTCCGCGTGGGCGATCCCGTCACGGCCTACTTCTATCTAACCTGCGGGCACTGCAAATGGTGCCGGATCGACCGCGAAACGCTGTGCGAAAATTTCGGCGGATATATCGGGCGCGCCTGCGACGGCGGCTATGCCGAGTACATGAAACTGCCGGCCGAAAACTTTCTGCGCTTGCCCGAAACGCTCGACTGGAAGGCGCATCCGGCGGAGATCGGCGTCATCACGGACGCGATCGCGACGCCGGTGAAAGTGATCCGCCACGCGGGCGTAAAGGCCGGCGAGAAAGTCGCCGTATTCGGCGCTGGCGGCGGGCTCGGCATTCACATGCTGATGCTCGCGAAATGGGCCCATGCCGAGGTGATTGCCGTCGATATCGCGGCCGACAAGTTCGATGCCTGCCGCACTGCCGGCGCCGACCACTGCGTCAATCCGCATAACGCCAATGCGGTTGAGGCGCTGCTCGATCTTACGGGCGGCGGCGTCGACGTCGCGATCGACTTCGTCTCCTCGAAGGAAACACTGGAGGCCGCGGTCGGCTGCCTCGGACGCGGCGGGCGCATGGTGACGCTCGGCGGCTCCGGACACGTTTTCGAAAGTCATGCGCATGCGATGCTCGAGAAGGAACTCGTGCTGATGGGAAGTCGCTACGCGACGCGCCAGGAGGTAATCGAAAGCCTGGAGCTTTGCGGGCGCGGGGACTTCTGGCCGCTGGTGACGGAAACCGCCGACATGGCCGGCGCCGAAGCGCTGCACGCGCGCGTGGAAAACGGCCAGGTGACCGGCCGCGCCGCGATCATGGTACGGCCTGCGTAAATCCGCACAGGTAGCACAGTACACTGTGGCACGCCGCCACAGGGCCGCACGGGCATTCGATCGTCTGCCGAAAATTTAGCCAATTATTTCAACCGCTTCCTGTTCTCGGAAAGTTGGCACGCCGTTTGCAACACCTAAACACGGCTGATCTACAGC
>JAYQUR010000112.1:0-9431 GCA_038148075.1 Alphaproteobacteria bacterium
CCGCCGGGCACACGGGCGCCGAGTACGACGCCTGGCTGATCCGCATCCGCGACGGCGAGCAGTGCGGCAGCGGGTTCGTGTCGATCAATCCGAACTCCAAGATCCCCGCGATGCTCGACGTCAGCACCGACCCGCCGACGCGCGTGTTCGAATCGGGCGCGATCCTGCTCTATCTCGCCGAGAAGTTCGGCGCGTTCGTGCCGGCAGATCCGTCGGCGCGGGCCGAATGCTATTCGTGGCTGTTCTGGCAGATGGGCAGCGCGCCTTATCTCGGCGGCGGGTTCGGGCATTTCTATCACTACGCGCCCGACAAGCTGCAGTACCCGATCGACCGCTTCACCATGGAGGTGAAGCGCCAGCTCGACGTGCTCGACCGCAACCTCGCCGACCGCCGGTTCCTGTGCGGCGACGATTACAACATCGCCGACATGGCGACCTATCCCTGGTACGGCAATCTGGTGCTCAACGACCAGTACGAGGCGAGCGAGTTCCTCGATGTCGCGAGCTACCGGAACGTCGTCCGCTGGGCCACCGAGATCCAGAACCGGCCCGCCGTCCAGCGCGGCCGCCGCGTGAACAAGGTCATGGGTCCGGAGGAACTGCAGCTCGCCGAACGCCACGACGCGAGCGATCTGGATTAGGGGGAATGCGTTGGCGCGATGGACCCTCGGCTCAAGGCCGAGGGTGACAATTTTTTACGGTCGTCATCCTCGGCCTTGAGCCGAGGATCCATATCTCCGCCTCGACCTATCGCGGCCCCGGCACGTCCAGCCCGACGCCGCGCAGGTGTCCGAACAGCTCCGCGAGCTTCGCGCGGTCCGCGTCGGGGAGCGGCGGGCTGAGGATCGAGGCGACGTTCGCTTTCAGGTGATCGGGATTGCCGGTGCCGAACAGCACCACGTCGGCGCCCGGTTCGTGGCGGGCATAGCGGTAGGCCGCGTCGATGACGCTCGTCGCGCCGCCCTCGTGGATCAGGAAGCCGAGCGGGTCGTCCGTGGCCAGCTCGGCCGGCACTTTGCCTTTCGCGGCGAGCGTACGCATCGTCTCTTCGAGCCGTCCCGGTACGCTGAACACGTTGCGGACGGTGAACATCATCAGCGTGCCGATGCCGTTCGCCATGGTGTGCGGGAAGATGCGTTCGCGCGCGACCTGGTGCATCAGGTTGAAGCCCAGCATCATCACGTCCCAGCAGCCGTCGTGGACCGCGCGCGACAGCATCTCCTGCTCGTGGTCGTTGGGCGAGGTCTCGGTGATGCCGAGGAAGCGCAGCTTGCCGCGCTCCTTCTCGCGCAGCAGCGCCGGCGCCAGTTCCGCCAGCGCGTGGTCGTACTGGCGCGGCGAGACGCCGTGCAGCATGAAGACGTCGACATAGTCGGTGCCGAGCTCGCGGAGCGACTTGTCCAGCGCCGCGACGGTCTGTTCGGGCGTGCCGCCGGCGAGGTGCTTGGTGGAAATCACGACCGAGTCGCGCGGCACCTCCGCGATCGCCTTGCCGAGCACGCCTTCCGTGCCGTAGCTCCGCGCCGTGTCGAACATATTGATGCCGAGGTCCATCGCCTGGCGGATGATCGCCACCGCGCCCTTGTCGCCCGCGCCGGTGCCGAGCCCCGCCTTGCTGTTGCCGCCGCAGCCGAAGCCCGCGACGCTGACCTTCAGGCCGGTGCGGCCGAGGGTGGTGTATTGCAATGTTGTTTCCTATGAGCTGGAGGACGATTTGTGTCGCCTGACAAGCGGTTGCCTCGGCAACGCAAACTGGACGGCGTGAAGCTCAGACCTACCAAGGGAACAAACGATTTCCGATCGGAATGAGATCCCATTCCAGGGTGATTACGTTGTAGGCGAGGCACATCACCGTGTACACGGTGAGAACCCCTCCGATAAACCAGAGCGCCCGAACCGTCACTATACTCGCGCCGCTGATCTGTGCTCCCTTCGAAGCTCGCTGCAATGCTGTCTCCGCAATGAAAAGTGTCAGCCAGGCGAGGATGGCGTTTACAGCGGATGCCAACTGCCAGATCGGTATCTCCAATGGCGCAAGGTAAAGCGACAGAAAATGCGACGTGTCGTACTTCGATATTGTCTCGTTTAAGTCTTGCCATATCGATGCGGCAAAAATCTTGCTGGCGACGACGATGATTACCGCGACGCCGAACCATCTGCGGAACCGGTAAAAACTGAGTTTGCAAAGATCGGCGAACCGTTCGCGGGCGGTGCCGCCTGTTGCGGTGTGGACGAGCCAAAGAATCGGAAGATAGATCAGGCAGCTTCCCTTTAGCGACCACCGGTAGGCTATAGACGGGACGACAAATACGATGAAGGCGGCCGGAACGGCGATAAACTGAATTGCCATCTGATCGAGACTATCAGGCCATTGGAAAAATTCGTCCCGGATGTCCTCTATTGGGGCGACAAAAATAGTGTCCCATTTGTCGTATTTTTCTTTGTTCGCAATGTAACCCGGCAGAACTTCCGGCGGATGCCATGTGTCCATGCAGCCAACAATGCGCCACCAGTTTTTGGGAATCTCACGAACAACTGTTAGCGGGAATTTAAATGCCACAGTGATCGTCGTATAGACCTTTAATCCGAAAAGAAGAATGCTTACATATATAAAAAGAATTATTATACATAATTTATCTGGTAAGGTGCCGTCAGGAGCCGCATTTTCGATTTTATCGACTAGTTTTTCCCCATGATCTAACAATTTCGGGCTCGTTCTAAGGCTTTGGTCCACGGATTGGGGGGTGCGCAAGAGCAGGAACGGGGCGACGCACATCGCGGTTACGAGGTGGAACACGTAACCTTCGAGAGCAACCCACGTGTAGATACCGACTGCAATCAGCGTTTCGGCAAGAGCCCAGATGCTGAGTTCCAGCCTGTCTGCGGTATCCGCGCGCGATACCCAGTGCCATGAACGGTCAGACACGTCCGCTGCGTCGGCCGGCTGGCTTTCAATATCGGCGGGAGGGTTCATACGGATATAACCTGCGCTTGGCCGAAGTCGTCGACCAACGCGTCTCTACGTAAGGTTTAGTCCCGTTTTATCCGCTTACACGGATAAGAAGTGCAGTTATTCCACTAGATGGCGGCCAGACGATACATGCCCGGCCAACGGATTGTATCAATAAGGGGCGCTGGAAGCGCGATTAAATCGCCCGCTTTAAGCGTTTCGATTGTGGATCCGCATACCGCCGCGGTCGTAGTCCTTCGCCTGGATCGAGTCCTCGGCGGCGAAGGATTCCAGATAGGCCTCGCTCCGCAGCTTGGACGCATCGTAGCGTTCGTAGTGCACCATGCTGTCGAGAGCGCGGCGGCTCTTCGGCGCGGCGATCACCTCGGTATAGCCGACCGGCACGATGTGATAGACGCGCAGCTCCTTCGGGATGCCGAGCAGGTGCTTCAGCATCAGGCTGAAATAGGGCGAGGCGGCGTCGCTGACATACTGCGTCGACAGGCCGAGCGATTCCGCCATGAGCATCAGCTGCAGCGTCGCGTTGGCGAGGCCGCTGTAGAAATGCGAGTCCGCCTTGTCTTCCGCCGTCCGCAGCGGGAAGCACAGCGACGTGCGCGGATCGCCGAGGACGAGGATGAGGACCGGCGCGTTGCGCCAGCCGACGCCGCTGACGCTGGTCGTGCCGCGGATCGCGCGTTCGAGCTCGATCTTCTCGGTCAGCTGCTGCTTGTAGAGATCGGCGATCCGCATCCGCATGTCCTTGTCGCGGATGACGAGGAATTCCCATGGCTGCGCGTTGCCGCCCGATGGCGCGGCCCGCGCCGCTTCCAGCAGGAGATTGAGCGTTTCGTCCGGCACTTCGGTATTTTCGAGGAACCCTGTCCGCGACGAGCGCCGCCGGCGCATCATCTCGAGCAGCTCCAGCGGCTCGATTCCTGCCGTGTCGGTCGCGGCCATTCTCAGACCTCCTCGTCGACCACCTCGTTCGAGAGCAGCCCGATGCCCGGCACCTCCACCTCCACGACGTCGCCCGGCACCAGCCATTTCGGCGGGTCGAACCGCGCGCCCGCGCCGGTCGGCGTGCCGGTCGAGATGATGTCGCCGCGGCGCAGCGTCATGAAGGTCGAGACGTAGGAAATCAGGTAGGCGAAATCGAAGATGATGTTCTCGGTCGTGTCGTCCTGGCGGACCTCGCCGTTGACGCGGGTCGTTACGCGCATCGGTTGGGTCAGGTCGATCTCGTCGGCGGTGACCATCCACGGGCCGATGGATGCCGTCCGGTCGAAATTCTTGCCCTGCGTGACGTTGAACTTGGAATGCCGCAGCCAGTCGCGGATGGTGCCTTCCTGCAGGACGGTCAGCGCGGCGATGTGGTCGAGCGCGCTTTCGCGCGGGATGCGCCGGCCCTCCTTGCCGATCACGATGGCAATCTCGCCCTCGTAGTCGAGCTGTTCGGACTCGGGCGGGCGCACGATGTTGGCGCCGTGGCCGACGAAGGATTCCGGCGTCCGGAAGAACATGCTGGGGTAGTCGGGCAGGTTGGAGTCGTCCTTGTACTCGGCGTTGCGGTTGGCGTAGTTGACGCCGATGCAGAGAATCTTGCCCGGCCGCTCGACCGGGACCAGGAGCGTGGCGTCCGCCAGCGCGCAGGATTCCGACGCGTCCGCGACGATCTTTTTCGCTTCGGCCAGCTTTTCCGGGATCAGCAGGTCTTCCGGCGCGAGCACGCCGCCGATTTTTCCGGCAAGGTCGACGATGCCGTCGTTCTTCACGGCGCCGAACGACTTGCGGCCCCCTGTCTCATATGAGACGATCTTCATATTGTTGACTCCCCAACAATTGAGGCGACGGAACGGTCGCGCAGTTCGGGGGACACATTATCATGACGGTTCGCGCGCGCCAGCGCCGGGCGGGAAGGGGAAGGGAATGCTTTTTTATCCGAAATCGAAGGACCGGCCGTTTCACCTCGGCTCCTATCCGCTCGAGATCCTGCCGCGCGACGACAGCGTAACGGAAACTGAGGCGGCGCGCCCGCGCGTGTCCGGCAAGGCCGCCGCCACGGCGACCAGGCCGCTCGGCGATGCGGCGGTGAAATACAGCGGCATCTTCGAACGCTTCATCGAGGAAGCGCCGGTCGAGAAGCAGGCGCCGGTCCCCGCCGACCTCGACCGTCGGGTGCAGGACGTCAAGGGCTGCGCCTATTTCATGGACGCAAGCCAGGTGGGCATCTGTCGCATTCCCGACAACGCCTGGCTCGACGGCGCGGCGCCGGCGGCAGGTCATACGCACGCCGTCGTCATGTTGTTCGAGCATCCGCGTCTGCCCGAAGCGGGCAACCTCGCGCGCGGCCTCGTCGAGGGGGCGGTCGATGCGTCCTGCGAGATGCGCGCGCTGGAGATCGCGGCCTGCGTCGCAGGGCACGTGCGCCAGATGGGATTCGAGACGCGCATCCATCTGCCGGGCAAGAGCCTGCTCGATCTCGACCGCATGGCGGTGCTGGCGGGCCTGTGCGTTCGTGACGGCGAGGCGCTCGCCAATCCTTTCATCGAGGGCGATTTCACCATCGGCGCGATCTCCACGAATTACGAGCTCGCCTGCGACCGGCCGCTGGCGGCCTCGGCGGCGAACGCGCGCGACCGGGCGTACTGGAAGGGCATCAACGGCGCGATGTCGGGGCGCGAACGCGCGCGCCGCGCCAAGCGCAAGTCGCACGACAGCCGCTATCCCATGGAGACCGTAAAGCGCGTCGACCGGCCGACGACGCTGATCCTCGACGACGAGGTGCCGCGCGTGCCGAAACGCGCCGCGTTCTTCGAGCGCGCGCTGCAGGGCGATCTCGGCGACAAGGCGCAGCGCGAACGCACGCGCTTCTCCTTCAAGCACCCGCTGTCGATGAGCCTTCTGAAGGTGATCCGCTCGATGGTGCCGCACCAGGGCGGCGACGTCGCGACCGGGGCGAACTCCGACGATTACGGCGACCCGGAGGAGAACGCGAAGGCGATCAAGGCGCTGTCCTATTTCCTCGGTTCCGATCTGACCGGCATCTGCGAGATTCCGCGCTATGCCTGGAACTCGCACAAGGAGGACGGTCGCCCTATCGAGATGTACCACCGTTACGCCGTCGTGATGCTGATCGACCAGGGCTACGACACGATGGAAGGCGCGTCGGGCGACGACTGGATCTCCGGCGTGCAGTCGATGCGCGGCTATCTGCGCGGCGCCGAGATCGCCGGCGTGATGGGCGAGACGATGCGCGCGCTCGGCTTTCCGTCGCGGTCGCAGACCAACGCGGATTCCGACGTGATGCACATTCCGCTGGTGTTGTGGGCAGGGCTCGGCGAGCTCAGCCGCATCGGCGAGCTGGTCCTGAACCCGTTCGTCGGCCCGCGCTTCAAGTCGGTCGTGCTGACGACCGATATGCCTTTGGCGGTGGATAAACCCATCGATTTCGGCCTCCAGTATTTCTGCGACCATTGCCACAAGTGCGACCGCGAATGCCCGTGCGACGCGATCCCGCACGGCCCCAAGGTGATGTTCAACGGCTACGAGATGTGGAAGCCGGACGTCGAGCGCTGCGCGCGCTACCGTCTGACGAATTCGAAAGGATCGGCCTGCGGGCGCTGCATGAAGACCTGCCCGCTCAACAAGGTCGTCGATCTCGACGGGGCCTTGATGACGCGCATGGCGAGCTGGCTTGGCGTCAATGCGCGGTTCCTCAAGCCCGCGATGGTGCCTGTCGCCACCTGGCTCGACGACAAGCTCGGCAACGGCATGCGCAACCCGATCAAGAAATGGTGGTTCGACCACGAGATCACGGACGACGGCGTGATCGACGCAAAAGCGACCAACCAGCGCGACATCGAGCCCGACAAGGAGGTCGATATCGAGGGCCAGAAGGTCGCCTATTACCACGCCAGCATGATGCCGCCGCCCGACCAGCCCGACCCGTTCCCCGTCGACCGCAAGGCGGCCTTGGCGGCGAAGGACCTGCTGGAGACGCCTGCCGAGGCGAGGGCGCGCAAGGCGCGCGGCGGCCCGATGCCCGATCACTACAAGCCGACGCCGCCGCTCGGCATCGGCGCGGCGAAGGACCGTACCGCGAGTCCCTACGCGGACGACTGAGGGAGGGTATCCGTCTTTAAGACTGTCATCCCGGATTTGTTCCGGGATCCAGGGTCGCTGTCCGATGCTCGCCTTTTCGAACTGGACCCCGGAACAGGTCCGGGGTGACAATTCGGGTGTGGCGTAGCGGACGGGAACGGCGGCAATATGAAAATCTGTATCTACGGCGCGGGCGCCATCGGCGGGCTGATAGGCGGCTATCTCGCCCGCGAGGGCCACGACGTCTCGCTGATCGCCCGCGGCGCGCATCTCGCGGCCCTGAAGGCCGACGGGGTCACGGTCGAGATGCCGGACGGCGCGAGCTACAGCGCGGTGTGCGCCGCCTCCGACGATCCCGCCGATCTCGGCCCGCAGGACGTCGTCTTCGTCGCGGTGAAAAACCCGGCGCTGCCGTCCGTCGCGGCCGGCATTGCGCCGCTGCTCGGCCCCGACACCGCCGTCGTCACCGCGATGAACGGGCTGCCGTGGTGGTTCTTCGACGGGTTTCCGGCGGACGGTCCGGTTATCGACATCCCGGCGCTCGATCCGGACGGTACCATCTCCGCGTCGATTGCGACCGGGCGCGTCGTCGGCTGCGTCGTCCACATGGGCGCGGCGGTGCCCGCACCCGGAGCCGCGCGGCATATGGGTGGCGGGCTGCTGATTTTCGGCGAAGCAGAGGGGCCGGTCTCGGACCGGGTCCGGACGCTCGCCGATCTGTTCGCTCCGACGCCGCTGGAAACGAAGCTGACCGACGATCTTCGCCTCGAAATCTGGCTCAAGCTGCTCGGCAACTTCAATTTTGGGCCGATCTCGGCGCTGACCGGCGCGACCAACGGCGCGATCGGCGCGGACCCGGCGCTGCGCAAGCTCGCGAACGACCTGTTCGAGGAAGCCGCCGAAGCCGGCCGCCGCGTCGGGCTGGCGCCCGACATGACGGCGGACGCGCGCACCGATCTCGGCGCGAGCCTCGGTGACTTCAAGACCTCGATGTTGCAGGATTTCGAGGCGGGCAAGGCACCCGAGATCGACGCCATCGTTGCCGCGCCCGTCGAATTAGGGCGCGCGGTCGGCGTCCCGATGCCGGTGTCCGAAGCGGTGCTGGCGCTGGTCCGTGCGAAAGCCGCCGCGGGGAACGGCTGAGTATTCTTCTCGCCCGCTTTTTACGACCAGGGTGTCACCCCGGCCTTGTGCCGGGGGCCAGTTCCCGATGGAAATACGATCGCGGCCATTCTGGATCCCGGAACAAGTCCGGGATGACAATGGGACTATCGGATAGCCGGAAAACTACTCGGCCGCCGCGGGCGCAGCCGTTTCCGCCGCGATCATCTCTTCCAGCGCCTTGCGCGCGGCGAGCGGCGCGGCGTCGACGTTGATGTCGACCGACGGCGCGTCGGGCTTCAAATCCATCATCCGTTGCTGCGCCTCGAAGACGACGACGTCCTCGCGGAAGACGTCCACCATATCGACCGCCATCATCCGGTCGAGCGTTTCGTCGCCGTGGCCGAAATCGCGGACGAAGGCGAAGAAATAATGGGTGGAATTCTCGGTCTCCGGCGTCGGCGCGCTCAGCGCCTTCACCGTGATGCCCTTGCTCCGGTCGCCCTCCGGCGCACCCGTGCCGGCGACGGCGCAGCCGGCGTCGTTCACGCTGAAACAGGGCGGATCGTGCTCGACGATCTGCCAGCGGTCGACGTTGCCTTCGAACCTGCCGGCGGCCTTGTACATGGGCGGCGGCGGCCGGTCGAGGATCCAGCGCGTCATCGTCACCCGATTTCCCTCGCGCACGGTCTTTGACGAGAACTCGTTGATCGCCGCATTGCCGATGGAATTCCGGTGCACGTAGGCGAGGTGCGTGGTGTCGAGCACGTTATCGGTGACCAGCCGGTAGTTGCAGGCGAGGTGGAACGGTTCGGGCAGGGTGACGGCCCAGGCCGGGTCCTCGAGCCACGGCCACGGCGGGAACATGCCGTCGTCGACGAGGTCGGGGTCGCCCATCCATATCCAGATCCAGCCGGCCTTCTCGACGACCGGGTAGGCACGGATCGCCGCGCCCGGCGGCACGCGTGACTGGCCGGGGACGGCGACGCAGTCGCCCGCGGCGTCGAATTCCAGCCCGTGATAGCCGCACTGCAGCCGGTCGCCCGCGACGCGGCCGCAGGACAGCGGCAGGTGGCGGTGGCAGCATCGGTCCTCGAGCGCGGCGAACGAGCCGTCCGATCGCCGGAACAGTACGACCGGCTCGTTCAGGTAAGTGCGGCCAAGCGGCGCGTCTGCCAGTTCGCGGCTCAGCGCCGCGACGTACCAGGCGTTATGGAGAAAATCGGACATCGTCGCCTCCGCCGCTTGGTTGTTCGGTGCCGGCGCCCCCCGAGCC
>JAYQUR010000113.1:0-9393 GCA_038148075.1 Alphaproteobacteria bacterium
GAGCAGGAAAACGACGTCACCCGCACGCCCGCCGAACTGCTCAACCTGCTGCCGGGCGGCACCACGTTCGATTTCTTCTCGGTCAATGGCTGGCAGCCCGGATCGACATTCAGCGGCGGCTCGACGATCGGTGACGGCGCCGCCATAGACGCCATCAATTTCGGCCTGACCTTCATCGACGTGGACGGCACGATGATCGGCGGCGCCCTGAGCGCGTCCGACCTGATGCCGGAGACTCTCGATATCAATCTGATCGATTTCGTTATCGTGACGGTAGAGGAATACGAAAACGCGGAGCTGGTCGGATTCGCCTACCAGTTCGGCACCATCGGCGAGGGCGGCACGTTCAACAACTTCACCATCGTGTCCGAAACATCGGAAGTATCGGAGCCGGCCATAAGCGCGATATTCGCCGTCGGCATGGCCACCATCGGGCTGGCGCGGCGGCGGAAACGCGCAGACAACGACTGATCACAGACGCCTACCCCCGTATCACCCGCCAGACACGCTCCGGCGTTGCCGGCATCTCGATATGGGTGACGCCGAATTCCGATAGCGCGTCGATCACCGCGTTGGTCACCGCCGGGAGCGCGCCGACAGCACCCGCCTCGCCCGCACCCTTGACGCCGAGCGGGTTGGTTTTCGTCGGCACGCCGTTGCTTTTGACCTCGATCATCGGGAAGTCGTCGGCGCGCGGCAGGCAATAATCCATGAAGGATGACGTCACGTTCTGGCCGCTCTCGGGGTCGTAGCGCATGTCTTCCATCAGCGCCTGGCCGAGCCCCTGCCCGACGCCGCCATGGATCTGCCCCTTGAGGAGCATCGGGTTCATGATCGTGCCGACATCGTCGACCACGTTGTAGCCGACGACATCGACCACGCCGGTCTCGCGGTCGATCTCCACCTCGACCACGTGACAGCCATTGGGATAGTTCTGTTCGGTCGCCGTATAGACCGCCTGCGCCGTCAGTCCGGGTTCCATGCCCGCCGGCAGGCTGGCGGGATTGGCCGCCGCCTTTGCGACCTCGACAATCGTCACCTGGCGGTCGGTCCCGGCGATCGCGAACACGCCCTCGCTGAATTCGATATCGTCCACCGCCGCTTCCATCAGGTGCGCGGCGATCTGGCGCGCCTTGTCGATAATCTTGTCGGACGCCATCAGCAGCGCCGAGCCGCCGATGGTCGCCGAGCGGGAGCCGCCGGTACCCTGCCCGAACGGCACGATATCCGTGTCGCCCTGGCCGTAATGCACATCGTCGAAGGCAAGGCCCAGCCGGTCGCAGACAAGCTGCTTGAACACGGTTTCATGCCCCTGGCCGTGATTGGTCGCCCCCGACAGGACCGTCGCCGTGCCGGAGCGGTCGAACCGGATCTCGCCGCCTTCGAACCCGGCGGCGGCGGCCCGTTCGATGGTGTTGGATATGCCGATCCCGCGCAGCTTGCCGCGCGACGCGACCTCCCGGCGGCGTGCCTCGAACCCGGCGTAATCCGCCATGCCGAGCGCCATGTCCATGTTCTCCTCGAACGCGCCGCAATCGTATTTGAAGGTCAGCCCGGTCTGGAACGGCATCGCGTCCGCCGGGATCGTGTTGCGGCGGCGGAGCTCCACCGGATCGATGCCGAGCTCGTCGGCGGCAATATCCACCAGCCGCTCGATCACGAAGGCGGCTTCGGGCCGTCCCGCCCCGCGATAGGGCCGGGTAATGGTGGTATGGGTGAACACGGCGGTGACATCCACATGGATCGCGGGCGTCGTGTACACGCCCGCAAGCGTGCCGAGATTGATCGTCAGCGGCCCGCCCGCCGCCTGGGTGACATAGGCGCCGATATTGCCGACGGTCTTCACCCGCATGCCGAGGAACTTCCCGTCCTTGTCGAGCGCCAGTTCGCCGACAGTGACGTTATCGCGCCCCTGAGTATCCGACTGGAAAGCCTCGGTCCGGTCGGATGTCCATTTCACCGGGCGGCCCGTCACCTTCGAGGCCCACAGCACCAGCACGTTCTCGTTATAGATTGACGATTTCATGCCGTAGCTGCCGCCGATGTCGCCGGACACCACGCGGATCTTGCTCTCCGGCACGCCGATCACCTTGGTCGCCAGGCTGGTGCGATACGGGTTCGCATGCTGCAGCGTCGTGTAGATCGTATAGCGGTCATCCGCCGCGTCGTAGCTCGCGAGCGCGGCGCGCGGCTCTATGGCCGCCGGAGCGACGCGGTTGATGACGAACTTTTTCGATACCACGTGATCGGCCGCGTCGAACGCCGCATCGGCGGCCGCCTTGTCGCCGACCTGGTGCACGAAGGCGATATTGTCCGCCGCGTCGTCCCACACCAGCGGCGCCTTGCCCGAAGGCGCCGTCTCCGTATCCGTTATCGAGGGCAGCGGTTCGTAATCGACCACGATCAGTTCGGCGGCGTCCTGCGCGAGCGCGCGGCTTTCGGCCACGACGAACGCGACGCAGTCGCCGACGCAGCGCACCCGGTCCGATACCAGCGCCGGAAACGGCGGCGCATAGGCGGTGGAGCCGTCGCGCAGCTTGCGCGGCGGATCGCCCGGCACGTCGCCCCAGCCGAGCGCCTGCCAATCCGCCCCGGTAAACACGGCAATCACCCCGGGGGCAGCCTTCGCCGCCGCGACGTCGATGCCTTTAATTCTCGCATGGGCATGGGGCGAGCGCAGGACATAGCCATGCGCCATCCCCGGCAGGGAGCGATCGTCCGCGAAGCGGCCGCGGCCCCGCAGCAGGCGGGGGTCTTCCGACCGCGGCACCGATTGTCCGAGTGCGTATTGTCCCATGCTCTATCTATTCCCGTGTTGGGGTTTTCAGGCTTCCGCTTCCTGGACGTATTGCGGATCGACGTAGCGCTGGCTGGCGGTGCGGATGTGATCGATGATGTCGTCGTCGAAGCGGCCCTGCGGTTCGGGGTCGGCGTCCCAGTAGCCGTATTCGTCGACGCCGCGCACAAGGCATGCGGTGCGCCGCCCGATGGTCGATTTCACATGGGTCGGGATGAAGAAGATGCCGAGACCGATGCGGTCGCCGTCCGTGTCGTTCGCGTCCGAGCCATGGACGATGCGCTCGTGATGACAGGAAAACTGTCCCGCCTTCAGCGCCATGTATTCGAAATCGGGATCGTCGATTTCCCTGATCGCCTGCCCGCGCGCGAGCAGGTTCTTTTCATGGAACGTCTCGTCGTGGCTGTAGGCCTTGCCGCGGTGCGAGCCGGGTATGACCTTCATGCAGCCCATTTCCGGCGTCGCGTCGGTCAGCGCCAGCCAGACGGTCACCAGCTCATGCGGATCGAGGCCGAAATAGGCGGAATCCTGATGCCAGGAGACATAGCTGCCGTCGCGGCTTTTTTTCATCCAGAACCGCGACGCGAAGGTCAGGATATTCGGTCCGATCAGGTCTTCGACGACGTCCAGAATGCGGTCGTCGAAGGTGATGTCGTAGGACCGCCGGAAACAGAGATGGCCCTTCATGTTCAGGTTGCCCGCCGACATGCCCTGGGCCGCCGCGAAGGCGTCGAGATCGTCGAGCATCGCCGCCGCCGTCGCCGGATCTATTCCGTCCAGCGGGGCGAGATATCCCTTGTCGCGGTAAAACTGTATCTGGTCTTCGGTCAGTACCTTTGGCATTCCGCTATCCTTCCTTCGCACAGGGCGAAGTTTAGGACAGCCGCATGGCGAAGGGCAACGGGCGGGACAGGAAAGACCGGAAAGCCGGGATCAGTGCGCCTTCGCCTTGGCGGGCGGCAATTCGCCCGGCGGTGGATAGCGGACGGCCGTGCGGGAATCGACCTCCACCTCGACGTCGATTTCCACGCCGCCGGTAAATGCGAGCGTCACAGGCAAAGTGTCGCCGCGTTTGATTTCCTTTTTGAGTTCGCGGAGTTCGATCCCGACGACGCCCGGCTCGAAGGTGTATTTTTCCTTCGGCGCGACCGGCACCGGGCCGACCATCTCGGTGCGCAGATACGCGCCGAGCATCGAGAACTGCACGAGCTGGCTGAACCTTGCGACATCCGCGGATCCGCTGCGCAGGACGGCAGGCACATCGCCCTTGTTTTCGATCGTCAGGAAAATATGGGTTTTCTCGCCCTTGCGCTCGGCCCGCGCCCAGACGCCGCCGATATGGATATCCTCGACCTTGGCCGGCGGCAGTTCGGGCGCCTTTTCCTTCTTTGCGGGCGCACCGGCGGCAATCGCGCCGGACGTGCTGAATGCCATAAAGGCAATTGTTCCAATCGTTAACGCGGATTTACGAAGCTGCACCCTGACATCTCCCTGCTCGGTCACACAGGCGTGTTTTCCCATGAACCCGTTTACAGGTGCCTAATATAGGGTCGGATTGACGCAAAAAACCTGATACCGGGCGCGTTCCGTGCGTATTGCCCGGTATTCGGCGAAGATCGGGGCCGTCCAGACAGTGACGGCAGGGCCTAGCTTCCCGGCACGGTCCCCGCCGGAAGGGCGGAAACATGGTCGAAAATGTCGCGCGGCCGGGTGAACCAGATACGATCGGCATCCGGGTGGTTCACGATATGGGTCAGAATATCGCGCAGTCCCGCCAGCCTGTAGGGCTGCCCTACCACGAAAGTGTGCAGGGCGAGGCTGAAGACCAGCGGCTGGTTGGCCGACTGGCGCATCTGTTCGTCGAAATGCGCGGTGACCATGCGGGTAAAGTCGTCCGACGTATGGCGGCGGGACAGCTGCGCCGGGGAATCGTTGATTTCAATGTGATACGGGATCGACAGCAGCCTGCCCGCCCGCGTGCGCATCCAGAACGGCTGATCGTCCGCCGACCAGTCCATGATATACCGGTAGCCGTTCTCGGCCAGCAGGTCCGGCGTATGGGCGCTTTCCGATATCCATGGCCCCATCCAGCCGCCGGGCCCGTCGCCCTCATGATCGCGAAAGGCATCGGTTGCCTGCGCGATCAGCGCGCCCTCCTCTGCCTCGGAATAGGCGCCCTGCTCTTCCGAATTGGTGACGCCGTGGCCGACGAACTCGTCGCCGCGCTCGCGGATTTTCGCCGGTATCTGCGGCGCATAATCGTAGATCGACGTGTTCATCAGGTGACACATCGGCAGGCCAAGGGAATCGAACAGATCGAAGATGCGCCAGATACCGACCCGCAGGCCGTAATCCCGCCAGGAGAAATTCCGGACATCCGGCTGGGTACCGGGATTGGTCGGCGTATGGCCCAGGCCCTCGCCGAAACTGAAATGCTCGATATTGAGGCCGAAATAGACGGCGAGGCGCTTGCCCTCCGGCCAGTCGTAATCGGCCCGTTCGGTAATCGGCGAATAGTCGTATCGATTGTGCTTTTTCAGTTCCACGTCGCGTGCCCCGTCGTTTCAATTAATATGCTGTATCTACCTGCCCGATTGTCTCACCCCGCGGCATAGCGGATCAAGGCACCCCCTATGCGTTTTCGCCCCTTGAACTCCGTCGGTCGAGGTGGGACATTCACTAACCTTGAAATCATACCGAACAGCAAGACAGGAGAGGCCGTGAAGGCGCCAAAGTTTTCATATACACGGGCAACAAGCTTGGATCACGCGCTTGAACTGCTCGACAAACATGGCGAGGACGGACGTATCCTCGCCGGTGGCCAAAGCCTGATGCCGACGCTGAACATGCGTCTGTCGCAGCCGGAAATGCTCATCGACATCAACGGGCTGGACGAACTGAAAGGCATCTCGCTTGACGGCGATACGGTGTGCATCGGCGCGCTGACCCGCCATGTCGAAGTGATGAACTCGGACATCGTCGCGGAGCACCTGCCGCTGATCGCCGAAGCGATGCCGCATGTCGCCCATGTCGCGATCCGCAACCGGGGCACCATCGGCGGCAGCGTGGCGCTCGCCGATCCGGCCGCCGAAATGCCGGCCTGTATTCTCGCCCTCGGGGCGACGCTTGTCGTTCAGGGAACCGGCGGCAAGCGCGAAATCCCGGCGGAAGAGTTTTTCCACGGCCTCTACGAAACCGCGCGGGCCGAGAACGAGCTTCTGGTCGAGATCCGCATCCCGTCGCAAAAGGCGGACAAGGTATCGGTCTTCCTCGAACTCGCGCGCCGTCACGGCGATTTCGCGATTGCCGGCATCGCCGCCTATGGCAGCGTATCGGGCAACACGGTCAACGACATGCGGCTGGTCTACTTCGCCAGCGAGGACAAGCCGACCATCGGCACGAACGCTATCGCAGCGCTGAACGGCAAGACCTGGTCGGACGAGACAAGGGAAGCGGTGAGCGCGGCGCTTGAATCCGATCTCGAACCGATGATGAACCTGCATGGCAGCGCCGCCATGAAACTGCACCTGCAGAAGGTGCTGACCGGGCGCGCCATGGATACGGCCGTCGCCCGCGCAGGAGGTGCCGCATGAGCGAGGAAATGGTCACCGTCAACATGACGGTAAACGGCGAGAACGTGACCAAGACGATCCCGGTGCGGATGCATCTCGTGGATTTCGTCCGCACCGAGCTCGGCTTCACGGGATCCCATCTCGGCTGCGAACACGGTGTCTGCGGCGCCTGTTCGGTGCGCGTTGACGGCGATGTCGTGCGCGGCTGCCTGATTCTGGCGGCCCAGGCCGAAGGGGCCGAGGTCGTCACCATCGAAGGGCTGACCGATACCGGCGAGATTTCCGACCTTCAGGACAAGTTCGTCGAACGCAACGCCCTGCAATGCGGCTTCTGCACGCCGGGCATGCTGATGACCGCCGCCGAACTGCTGGCGCAGAAATCCGACATGAGCCGCGAGGATATCCGCGAGTTCATGTCCGGCAATTACTGCCGCTGCACGGGCTATCACGCGATCGTCGATGCGATCGAGAGCGTCAATAACACGCGACTAAAAGGCTAGATTCATGGGCTTTATTCACCCTTACGACCGTCCGAATTCCTATATCGGGCGCACCCTTCCCCGTTCGCGCGCCATGCGCGCAGTCGCCGGACGCGGACGCTACACCGACGACATCACGCCGCCGCGGACGCTGCACGCCGCCTTCGTGCGCAGCCCCTATGCGCATGCGAAGATTCTGAACATCGACACGGCGGCCGCCAAGGCCGCACCCGGCGTCAAGCTGGTCATGACCGGCGCCGAGCTTGCCGAGATATGCACAGGCCCGTGGGTCGGCACGCTGAAGGTCTTCGACAACATGAAGGCCGAGCCGCAATACCCGATGGCCGTCGACCGCGCCTGCTGGCACGGCGAGCCCGTGGTGATGGTCGTTGCCGAAACCCGCGCCCAGGCGGAAGACGCCGGCGAGATGGTAATGGTCGAATACGAGGAACTGCCGGTCGTCATCCGCAAGGAAAAGGCAATCGAGCCCGGCAGCCCCGTCATCCATCCCAATCTCGGCGACAACATCGCCTGGGAAAAGGTTATCGGCACGGGCGACGTCGAGAAGGCCTTCGCCGAAGCCGACCACGTTCTGGAAGAAACTTTCGAATTCGGCCGTCACACGGCGGTCAGCCTGGAACCCCGTATCGTGCTGTCGGAATACGATCCCGGCACCGAAAAACTGACGATCCACACATCCAGCCAGTGCCCGCACATGATCGAAACCGTGTTCGCCCGGACGCTGGGCGTGCCGGAACACAAGGTGCGCATCGTCGCGCCTGACGTCGGCGGCTCCTTCGGCCTCAAAATCCACACTTTCGGCGACGAGATTGCGGCGACCGCAGCGGCGATCAAGCTTGCCCGGCCCGTGAAGTTCGTGGCCGACCGGCTGGAATCCTTCGTATCCGACATTCATGCCCGCGAGAACCGGGTCAAGGCCAAAATCGGCATCATGAATGACGGCACGCTGGTCGCCGCGGAAATCGACGATCTTTCGGGCGTCGGCGCCTATTCGCAATACCCGCGCACGTCGGTGTTCGAAGCCAACCAGATTCTTCACATCAGCTTCGGGCCGTACAAGCACCCGAACTACCGCGCCAAGGCGACTGTGGTGTACCTGAACGCCGTGCCGACATCGCAGTACCGCGCCGTCGGCCACCCCATAGGCATATCGGTTGCCGAATACATGATGGACTGGGCAGCAGATGTGACCGGTCTCGATCCGTTCGATATCCGGCGCAAGAACGTCATGGAGGACGATTCCTATCCGCGGATTATCGGCTCCGGCCTGCCCATGAAGGACCTGTCGCATCAGGCCTGCCTCGAAAAGCTGCGCACGCTGATGAACTACGACGATCTCCGCGCCGAACAGGCGGAGCTGCGCAAGAAGGGTATCTATCGCGGCATCGGCGTCGCCGGGTTCATCAAGGGCACAGCACCGAGCCCCGTCGGCTATTACGGCGCCGGCGGCGCGCGGATCGCCGCGCAGGACGCGACCACGGTGAAACTGGAACCCTCCGGCGGCGTGATCGTCTCTCTCGGCGTCACCGACCAGGGACAGGGCGTCGATACCGTCATGGAACAGATCGCGGCGGCGGCCATCGGCTGCTCGACCGACATGGTCCGCGCGATTTCGGGCGACACGGACGCCACGCCCTATGGCGGCGGCACCTATGCATCGCGGGCGACCGCCATCGGCGGCGAGGCGACCTATCAGGCCGCCCTCGACCTGCGGCGCGAAATCCTGCACATGGCCGGTATCCTGTTGCAGAAGGATGCCGAGGAGCTCGATATCGTCGACGGCAACGTGGTCGATTTCGGATCGTCCGAAGCCCGTATTCCGCTGTCGGAGATCGGCCGCATCGGTCATTTCCAGCTCGGCGAACTGCCCAACGATTACCAGCCCGTGCTGTCCCACACCCGGCGCTACCGGCTGCAGGATTCACCGTATATCTACACCAACGGCATTCACGGCGCCTATGTCGAGGTCGATGTCGATACCGGCTGGATCAAGCACCTGAAACACTGGGTGGTCGAGGATTGCGGCCGCATCATCAACCCGCAGCTTGCCGACGAACAGATCCGCGGCGGCTGCGTCCAGGGCCTGGGCGGCGCGCTGTACGAGCACTGCATCTATGACGATGCGGGTCAGTTGCAGAACGGCACCATGGCCGATTACGTGACCCCGATGGCGTTCGAGATGCCCGATATCGAGGTCGGCCATGTGGAGACCCCGACCAGCGAATCCGAGCTTGGCGCCAAGGGGGCCGGCGAATCCGGCACCGGCGCCGCACCGGGCGTGATGATGAACGCCGTCAACGACGCCATCAAACCGCTGACGTCAGGCCGCGTGAAGGAACAGCCGATCACGCCGGAAGTCGTGCTGAAGGCGCTGGGGAAAATCTAACGCCGCAGCGGCGCTCGGCTCTCGCTGTTATTGCCGTCGGCCATTTTCTGCAGCAGGCGGATGAACTGTTTGCGTTCGGCCGCCGTCAGCGGGGCGAGCATCCGGTCCTGGGCGGCTTCGGCGGCGCCGATGGCATCG
>JAYQUR010000114.1:0-9388 GCA_038148075.1 Alphaproteobacteria bacterium
ACCAGGAGCAGGCGCGCGTCGATAATGACTATGCGCTTGGACTGTCGGTGGACTATTTTGTGAACGAGAACTGGTCGGCGAAGATGTCGGTAACGCGCTCGTGACGCAGTTCCACGATCGACACCGAGAGTTACAAAGCCCTTGTTGCAACGGTCAATCTGGTTGGAAAACTGTGAGATACGCTTCGCGCGTCCAACGCGGCGCGGCTGCGGCATGACCTCCCGGAGGCGTCGCTGAATGCGCACGCTCTATCATCTCTGGCTATCGCCGTTCTGCCGGAAGGTGCGTATCAGCCTTGCCGAGAAAAAACTCGAGTTCGAACTGAAGGCGGAGAACCCGGCCGAGCGCCGGCCCGAGTTCCTGGCGCTCAATCCCGCTTGCGACGTCCCCGTGCTCGTCGAGGACAGCGGCCCGGTGGTGTCCAATTCCGCGGCGATCACGGAATATCTGGAGGAATTGTGTCCTGACCCGCCGTTGTTTCCCGGCGAGGCGACCGAGCGCGCCGAAATCCGCCGGCTGGTCGCCTGGTTCGACCTGAAGTTCAATGCCGAAGTGACGGTCAATCTCGTCGGCGAGAAGCTCATGAAACGGCTGATGCGGAGCGGCGCGCCCGATTCCCGCGCCATCAGGGCCGGCCGCGAGAACCTGCACATTCATCTCGACTACATCGCCTGGCTGACCGAGCGGCGGAACTGGCTTGCCGGCGAGGAATTCTCGATGGCAGATATCGCGGCGGCCGCGCATATATCCTGCCTCGACTACATCAACGACGTGCCGTGGGCCGACCACGGGCCGGCCAAGGACTGGTATGCGCGGATCAAGTCGCGACCGTCGTTCCGCGGCGTGCTCGCGGATCACATCCCGGGCGAGCCGCCGCCCAAGCACTACGCCGATCTGGATTTCTGACGCGGGCGGTTCGCGTCGTCAGTCCAGCGCCGTCGATGTGTCGCGGATGATTCCCGCCGTCCGGCGGTAGTGCGCGGTGAGCGCCGCCACGGCGGCCTCCGCATCGCGTGCGATCGCCGCGTCCTTGATCGCGCGATGCTCGTCCAGCTCGTTCCGCTGCGGATAGGCGACGCGGATCGCCAGTTGCCGGTACCGGTCCGCCAGATCGTTTAGGTGCTCGCAATAGGCGATCAGCCAGCGCGATCCGCAGGCGCCGATCAGGGCCATGTGAAAGGCGCGGTGCAGCGTTTCCCAGTCCGGGTTGACCGCGAAGGATGTTGCGTCGGCCGACCGGGGCGCCTTGGACAGGCGGTGGAACGCCAGCAGCAATTCCTCCTCCCAGACGTCGTCGCCGCTGGCGATCGATTCGCGGACGGCGGTTTCCTCCAGCCAGCATCTGGTCTTGATGAGCTCGTCCAGCTCCTCGACGCTGACCGACGCCACCCGGAAGCCTTTCTGGTCCTCGCGGCGGACGACCCCTTCGACCGACAGGCGATTCAGCGCTTCGCGGATCGGGCTCGCACCCACGCCGTAGCGTTCGCGCAGGTGCTCGACGCGCAACTTCTCCCCGGGCGGCAGGTCGCCGCTGAGAATCTCGCGGCGCATCCGTTCGTAGACTCCCGTCGCGAGCGTGCCCGAATTCTCGTTGCGCCCGGTTTCGCTGATATCTGTCACTTCTCCACGGCTCCGCGTCGGCGCACGGCCCGTCATGTCCTTCCGGACCCGATCCGCACTTGTTGGGGACACCAATATATAATTTATCGTCCGAAATCGGTATAAAATCGATATTTGGCCGCCGTCGCAAATCCGGTTGGCGAAAGTCCCCGGCGTTCGCGCCGGCGGCGGGCCGCCCTGGTTTCCGAAACCCGGCGGTAACAAGTTCGCGATAACATCGGCTCGGGCACGGCCGTGAAACGGAGAGCATATGGCGCGCGTAAGTGTCAGCAACATGTTGAACGCACTGGTCGAGCTCGGCCGGACCTATCTCGACCGGTCCGATCAGAACGGGTCGATCGCATCGATCGTCGCGCAGTGCCGCGATCTCGTTTCCACCCGAGGCGAAGCGTCGGGAACCGCCCTCGCCAGCGAGATCGTCGATCGTTGCGCAGCGCTGGACGAGGAAAAGAGCGTCTCGCTGCTGAGCGCGCTGAACGAGGCCTTCGCGCTCGATGAGGAAAAGCTGCAAGCCGCCGCGCGGGATTATGCGAATTCGCCCTCGGACGATGCCTATCTCGCTCTTTCCGCGGCAATCGAGGCGCCGCGCCAGGAACTTTTCCGCCGCCTGAACATGGCGCCCGGCGGGACCGCCGCAATCGTCGGCATGCGCTCGCGGCTGCTGGCGGCGCTGCCCGATCATCCGGAACTGAGACCGCTTGAACGCGATCTCAAGCATCTTCTGTCTTCATGGTTCAATCGCGGGTTTCTGATGTTCGAGCAGATCGACTGGCGAACGTCCGCGGTCGTTCTCGAGAAGCTGATTCAGTACGAGGCGGTGCACGAGATCGCGGGCTGGGACGCCCTGCGCCGCCGCCTGGAGGCCGATCGCCGTTGTTTCGCGTTCTTCCATCCGGCCCTGCCGGACGAACCGCTGATTTTCGTCGAGGTTGCGTTGACGCACGGGCTCGCGGGGCAAATTCAGGACCTGCTCGCGGAACCGCCCGAGGACGGCAGGGCCGAGAAGCCCGATACCGCGATCTTCTATTCGATCAGCAACTGTCAGGACGGTCTCGCCGGAATAAGTTTCGGCAATTTTCTCATCAAGCAGGTGGCCGACGCCGTGCAGCGCGAATTGCCGCACGTGAAGCGGTTCGCGACGCTGTCGCCGATCCCGGGGTTCCGCAAATGGCTCGACCAGAAGCTCGTGCGCGACACCCCCGATTTTCTGACCGAAGACGAGCTGGACCTGCTGCAGCGGAGCGGCTGGCGCGAGAACGACGTCGCGCGTCAGGAGCTCAAGCCGACGCTGATGCGGCTGTGCGCGGTCTATCTGATCGAGGAGAAGCGCGGGACGCGGCCGCTCGATTCCGTGGCGCGCTTCCATCTCGGAAACGGCGCGAGCGTCGAGCGTCTCAACTGGATGGCGGATCTGTCCGACAAGGGGCTGGATCAGTCCGTCGGCATGATGGTCAATTATCTCTACGATTCGGATGAGATCGTTTCCAATCACGAGGCATATGTGCGCGACGGCGAGGTCGCAACATCGAGCGCCGTCGCCCGGCTCGCAAACGGCCGGAGCTGACGTCGAAATCCCTCGCTGAATCAGGGCGTTGTGACGGAACGTCCCGGCGACAGAACGGAAATTGGCTTTTTTTTCGCGGCCGAACGCCTCATATTGAGCGAATATGTAAGCGCGTTCCAGCGACGGACGTCGGCAGGGTTGCCGCGTGCCTGTCCAAACTGTCCGCGGCCGCCGTCATCGCCTCGCGGACGGTCGCGGTCAAGGTCGTCGATCGCCTGAACCTCTACGAGAACCCGCTCTACAATCCCGCAATGATGGTGATCAAGCCGTCGCTGACGAAGATCGTCCTCAATCGCGTCAAGCGCCTGGTCGGCTTCGACGTTCCCGCCGTCGAGGCGGTGACCGCGCCCGACCCGTGGGAAGGCATGCCCCCGGCGCAGCGGCGCAACGCGATGCGCGAATATCTCGCCGACGCCTTCCGCAGCGGCCTGACCGTCATTCCGTCCGAGACGTCCCGTCTGGTGACCATCAGCTATATCTCCACCGATCCGGAAATGGCGGCAATCGCCGCGAACGCCACCGCCGAGGCGTATATTCTCGACCAGATCGAGAACAAGGGCGACGTGACGGCCCGCGCGTCGCGCTGGATCGACGAGCGGGTGAAGGAACTGCGCGACCGCGTGGTCGAATCCGAGACCAAACTCGAACAGTATCGCGCCCAGACCGGCCTGCTCGATATCGGCGAAGGCTCGTCGCTGAAGACCCGGCTCTCGAAGCTCGAAGCGGAACTGAGCGATGCGCGGACCCGCCGGGCCGAGGCGCAGGCACGTTTCGAGCAGGTGCAGGCGCTGCTCAAGGACACGCGCAACGACGCCGGCGTGGCGCTGCTGGCCGACGTGCCGTTCGATGGACCCGTCGTCGAGACGCTGCGCCAGATGGGCGAGCGCTGGGATGGCGCGGGGCAGCCCCGCGGCCTCGCCGGTTCTGACATCCTCGCGACTGCGCGGATCGTTTCTGTCGCCAATGCGTTCGTTGCGATGCTCAACCCGCGGGCCTGGCGCCCCGGTGCGAGCTTCGACGATGCGGTCGAAGCGGTCCTTGCCGACGCCGGCTCCGCATTCGACCGTTCGGTTGTCGTTGCGCTCGTAAACCGGCTGGAGAACCGCGGCGGCCGGCAGGACTGGGCGCATCTCGTCAACGACGTCTCCGCCGCCTGAAGGTTCCTCCGTCCGTCCGGCGTTGCCGCCGGTGTGGAAATCGCCCGGGCTCCGGTGCATATATGTCCCATGCTGTCTCGCCTGTTCGGATCCCGCAATCGAACGGAGCGCCTGTACGAGGTGCCCGCCGGCACGCGCGTCTATGCGATCGGGGACATCCACGGACGATCCGATCTGCTGGCGCAGATGCATGAACTGATCGCGCGCGACATGGTCGTGCGGCCGGTCGAGCGGCCCGTGATCGTCTATCTCGGCGATTACGTCGATCGTGGCGAACGGTCGCGAGACGTGATCGATTTATTGCTCGACCGTCCCGTCGGGGGGGCGGAGTCCGTCCACCTGCTGGGTAACCACGAGGATTTCCTGCTTACTTTCCTGAAAGACGCGTCGGTTGCCTATCTCTGGCTCAAGAACGGCGGCGACGCGACGATGTTCAGCTACGGCGTCGGCTATCCGCCGTCTTCCGACCGCGACGAGCGGTTCCGGCTGATGCGGGACGCGTTCGAGCAGAAACTGCCGCCGCGCCATCTGGAATTCCTCCGGTCGCTGAACCTGACCCATGTCGAGGGCGGCTATGCATTCGTGCATGCCGGTATCAAGCCGGGCCGGCCGGTCGGCGATCAGGTCGCTGCCGATGTGCTCTGGATTCGCAGCGAATTTCTGGAATCCCGGGCGGATCAAGGTCATTGCATCGTCCACGGCCACACGATCACCGACGATATCGACGTGCATAGTAACCGGATCGGCATTGACACCGGCGCGTATTACAGCGGCAAGCTGACCTGTCTCGTCCTCGAAGGCGGCGAACGGTCGGTGCTGCAGACCTGACGCCGATCATGGCCGGCGCCGTCGACCTCTGGCCCGCAATTCTCGACCCCGACCGGTCGATGTCCGATGCGTTCGACGCCGCGGCGGCTACGGCCGCGGCGGCGCGGTTGGAGTTGCTGGTAACGCCAGCGCTTGCGAAACATTTGCTGGCGACCGCGGAGCGGCGGCTTGGCTTCGATCTCGTCTCGCCCGAGGCGGCGCGTCAGAGCCGTCTGATCAACCGCCTCAATGGCGAGCATCAGCGCCGCTGGATGGCCCGTATCGCGGCCGACGGGCCGCCCGTGGTGGCGATGAAGGGATTCGTTTTCGCCCACACGCTCTATCCCGACCCCGACATTCGGACGATCGGCGATCTCGATGTTCTGGTGCATGCAGCCGACCGAGACCGGCTGCTCGATTTTCTGCAGAACAGCGGCTTCGCGTTCGAGCGCCTGCCGTCGTCCGCGTGGGGGTTCATATCGGATGCGAGCTACCAGCCGATGATATCGGCCGACGGCAACTGCAACATCGACGTTCACGTCCAGCCCGATTGCTATCCCGCATACCGGTCGCTGGATGCAGAGCGGCTGTTTTCGGCGGCGCGTCCGTTCGAGATCGACGGAGTCCGCTATCTCGCGCCCGATCCCGCACATGCGCTGGTTCTTTGCCTGACCAACGCCGCCAAGGACAAGTTCGGGCCCTACAGCGTCCGCAAGCTGATCGATATTTCGGCGATTCTCAGCGGCGGCGACGCGGTCGACTGGACCGAAGTGCGCGATCTCTTCTCGGCCGGCGGGTTCGAGGCGCCGGCGTGGGTTGCGTTCTCGCTGCTGATCCGTCTCGGCTGCCCGCCGGGCGCGATCCCGGAAGACTTGCGTGGCGCGCCGACCGGTCTTCGCGGACGCGCCTTCGAAAAGCTGGTAGCCGACTACCGGTCGTTTTTCGAAACCGAACCGCGGCCGCTGACGATCCTGATGCGCGAGCTGCTGCTTTGTACCGAGCCCGCAACCGCCTTTCACAACGCCGCGCTGCGGCTCTGCGGCCTGTTCCGGCCGCGCGACGGCATCCCGCAGGGCTATCGGGCCCGACCTTGAACCGCCCAATCGGAACGTCGCAATCGGCCCGCAACGATGGTAGGTTCCGCGAACTTCGGATAAGCGTTCTGAGAACATTCCCATGTCGGTTCCAAAAAAAGTCCTGATCACCGGTGGCGCCGGTTTCATCGGCTCGCATTTGTGCGAGCGCCTGCTCGAACAGGGGTGCGACGTGCTGTGCGTCGACAACTATTTTACCAGCTCTAAGGACAATATCGCGCACCTGCTCGACAACCCGCGTTTCGAGATCATGCGTCACGACGTGACCTTCCCGCTCTACGTGGAGGTCGACGAAATCTACAATCTCGCCTGTCCGGCATCGCCGGTGCACTACCAGCACGATCCGGTCCAGACGACGAAGACCAGCGTGCACGGCGCGATCAATATGCTCGGTCTCGCCAAGCGGTTGCGCGCCAAGGTCTTTCAGGCCTCGACCAGCGAGGTCTACGGCGATCCGGAAATTCATCCCCAGCACGAGGCCTACTGGGGCAACACGAACCCGATCGGGTTGCGGGCCTGCTACGACGAAGGCAAGCGCTGCGCCGAAACGCTGTTTTTCGACTACCGCCGCCAGCACGGGCTGAACATCAAGGTCGCGCGGATCTTCAATACCTACGGCCCGCGCATGCACCCGAACGACGGTCGCGTCGTGTCCAACTTCATCGTTCAGGCCCTGCGCGGCGACGACATCACGGTCTACGGCGACGGTTCGCAGACGCGGGCCTTCTGCTATGTCGACGATCTGGTCGAGGGTTTCCTGCGGCTCATGGATACCGGCGACGATTTCACCGGCCCGGTCAATCTCGGCAATCCCGGCGAATTCACCATCCTGGAGCTCGCGGAGAAGGTGATCGCGCTGGTCGGCAGCGGCAGCAAGGTCGCGTTCAAGGATCTGCCGGTGGACGACCCGACGCGCCGGCGCCCCGATATCTCCCTGGCGGAGAAGGAACTCGGCTGGAAGCCGACGATCGATCTCGACGCCGGCCTGAAGCGGACCGTGGAATATTTCGACCGGTTGCTGTCGGCCGGCGCCTAGCAGAAGGAATCAGCGCGAACTGCGTGTCGGCGCCGGTGCGCCGCGCGGCCGCGGCACTCTGCGCCGCCGCCGTTGCTTGCGCATTTCGACTTCCGCGTCCGCTTCGCCCCGCCGGCGGGCGAGTTCGCTGAAGTCCAGAAAAGGCAGGCGGAACAGCAGGCCGACTAGCAGCCAGAACCAGACATTGATCGGGTCCAGCTCGATCTGCCAGCCTTTGCCGTTGTGCACGGTCATGATCATGATGAACGCGAGGATCGCTGCCGACAGGGTGCGCGCGATCGGATCCTTCAGGCGGGTGCGCAGGCTGAAGCCGTAAAGGTTCAGCGCTGCGAAGATCATCACCACAATCATCAGCCCGGCAAAGCCCAACTCGATCGCCGACTTCGAGTAGAAGCCTTCGATGTTGTGGACCAGCGCAAGCTCCTTCTGCGTCATGATGTTCATCGCCTGGCCGGTATTCATGCCGACGCCCTGACCGAACGCATTGCCGAGTATCGCCTCGATTAGTTCGGGGATGACGAGGTCGGAACCGTAGGAACTGACGAGCCCGCCGGTTGCATCGAATACGCCGAGGACGTCGAGTCCGGCAATGTTGAGCGTCGACACCATGACGATCGGAGCGAAGACCAGCCCGATCGCCATACGTTTGAGCTTCGCATCGAGGAACAGGATCGTCAGAAACAAGAGCGGTGCGAAGAAAAAGTTCGCGCGCGCGCCGGACAGCATGCAGGCGACGAAGACGAACCCCTGCATGAAGCGCCCGAAGCTTCGCCACCGCGCGTCCGGCTCGACCGCGATATACATGTAGGTAAGCGGGATCATCGTCAGACAGTATCCCGAATACTGGGTCACGTAGGTGAAGGTGGACGGAATCCGGAAGAACTCCGCCCCCATGAAGAACGATCCGAATTTCTGCGTCGCCGCCGACGCCTGCGATCCGTATATCATGATCATTGTCGGCTTGAAGCCGATCGTGGAGGAAAGGATGAATTCGAGCAGGCCGACGCCGCAGGGGATCAGGGCCATTGCGACACAGACGCGGAGTAACTTCACAAGGTCGTCGGGGGTCCGGAAGAACGCGCCCGCCAGGTAGACGAGGGGCAAATAGAAAAGCCAGACCTTGACGCCGACCAACCCGATGACGATCCGGGTGATATTGGGATTGAACAGCTGGAGGAGCACCAGCGTGGCGAGGGCCATGAACAGGAAGGTCATCGTCTGCGGCACGCGCGTGTTCCGCAGTTCGTGAAGATGCAGCAGGCCGAAGACGACGTAGGTAGGCAGCAGGAACAGCAGGTCCTTGAACAGCGTACCGGCCGGGTTCGGCCGGAGCGCCAGCGTCACCACTCCCGCTACCGGCAGGTAGAGCAACAGCATCCAGATGCCGCGCCGCCAGTCGAGAAAGATGGCGAGCCACAGTGCCAGCAGCACCGGAACGCCGGCCATGATCCCAATCAGCATCATGTCGCTATCTTACCAAGTCCTTCAGAATATTCGATAAACGCGAGCCGTACGCGTCTCACGTGAACTCGCCGGCGCGCTCTCGAGCCGCAGCGCCCATGCGTTGTCGCAGCGCCGCATTGTCCAGCAACGTCGCGAGCCGCGCGGCGATCGCGTCCGCGTCGCGGATGCCGACGATGTAGCCGTCGACGCCGTCGCGGACCGTCGAGCCCGCGTTCGCCGTTGCGATTACCGGCAGCCCGGAGGCCATCGCCTCGTAGATGCTGACCGACGAGCCCTCGTGCAGCGACGGGTAGACGTAGACGTGGGCGTCGCGAAATACCGCCGGTATGTCGCCGTGCGGCAGATGCGGGACATGCGTGAATTCACCTTCATACGGCGAGAGCCAGGCGCCATCGCCCTCTATCCGCCCGAGGAGGACCAGTTCCGCGTCGTCCCGTCCGAGCCGCCGGGCCGCCTCGAGCAGATAGAGAATCCCTTTGCGCGGCGCGATGTGGCCGGCATAGAGGATCCGAAACGGCGGCGCCGCCGGTTCGCGGTCGCGGCCGAACGCGGCGATATCGGCGCCATAGGGCAGCAGTTCGAATTTTCGCCGGCTCGACGCCGATGTCGGCCAGCGTCGTCCGGACATAGTCGGACGGCGCGAGGA
>JAYQUR010000115.1:0-9345 GCA_038148075.1 Alphaproteobacteria bacterium
GATATCGCGCAGCCGTGCAAACAGCGGATTCCGCCCGCCTCCGGCCCGTTCGGGCGCGTCCATCTCGATGACATGGAGGTAGAGGAGGTCGCGTTTCGCCAATTCCCCCGCGAGATAGGCAAACGTACCCTCGGGATCGCTATCCGCCATATCGTTGTAGGCGAGGAACGGCGAAATACGGTATCCGACCCGGTCCGCGCCCCATACATCGACCACGGCATCGGTCGCTTCGAGCGGAAACCTGCACCGACCGGCTACATCGCCGCCATAGGCGTCCGTCCTCCTGTTGGAGCCGTCGCGCACGAACTGATCGAGCAGATAGCCGGCGCCGCCGTGCAGCTCGACGCCGTCGAAACCCGCCATTTCGGCATTCTTCGCCGCAGTCCGATACTGTTCCACGATTTCGGGCAGTTCGTCCGCCGACAGCTCGCGCGGCGTCTCGAAGGGCAGCATGCCCTCGAGCGTCATCGCCTTGCCTTCCGGGCGGATCGCCGAAGGCGCGACCGGCAGCTTGCGGTCCGGCTGCAGGACGGGGTGCGATATTCGCCCGACATGCCAGAGCTGCATAAAGATCGTTCCGCCCGCTTCGTGGACCGCATCGGTCACCTCGAGCCAGCCGTCGATCTGTGCGTCGGTATGGATTCCGGGCGTCCCGGGATAACCCACCCCTTCGGGCGAAATCTGCGTCGCTTCGCTCACGATTAGCGCCGCATCGGAGCGCTGCTGGTAGTAGGCCGCGTTAAGCGCATGCGGCACGTTGCCCTCGCCCGCCCGGTTGCGGGTCATGGGCGCCATGACAACACGATGCGCGAATTCGAACGGCCCTGCCTTCAGAGGCGTAAACAGATCCACCATGCAGTTCTAATCCTTCCGTTTCACCCGCGCCTGCTCTTCGAGTACGGCGCAGACGGCGGCGGTATCCTCCTCGGCGTGGCCCTGCTCAAGTGCTGCGCGGTAGGGCTGGACGGCCGCCGCGAACAGGCTGACCGGGCAGCGAACGTCCGCCGCGAACGAGGTTATGACGTCGAGATCCTTCTGGTAGAGCCGGTTCGACATGCCGACGTCGCTGTAGTCGTTCTCGACCATGTACTTGCCGCGCACCTCGAACATGCGGGATGTCGCGGCGCTGGTCGAAATGACGTCGTAAATCAGGGCGGGGTCGAGACCGGACTTCATGCCGAGCACCATCGCCTCGGCTGTCGCCACGTTATGGATGGTCACGAGATGGTTGGCGACGAATTTCATCCGGCTGCCGTTGCCGAACTCGCCGCAATACTTGTTCTCCCGGCTGAATGCCTCAAGCGCCGGCGCGCACTTTTCCACCGCAGCCGCATCGCCACTGGTGAACACGGCAAGATCGCCCGTCTGGGCCTGCTGGCCGGTACCGGACAACGGGCAATCGAGCAGCGTGTGGCCCGCCGCCGCGAGAATGTCGCGTGCGGTCTCCTTATCGGCGATCCGGAAGGTGCTGGTCTCCATGATCGTACAGCCCGACGCCGAAGATGCGGCGATTTCCTCCGCCACGGCGATGAGCGCCTCGGGATTCGGCAGGGAGGTCAGCATCACCTGCGCCTGCTCGGCAACGGCGGCGGCCGAACCCATCGTCTCGATGCCGTTTTCCGTTGCACGCGCGAGCGCATCGGCCGACGTATCGTAGCCGACGACGCGAAAGCCGCCCGTCGCCATGTGGCGCGCCATGGCACCGCCCATGATCCCGAGCCCGACGACCCCGACCGTATCCGCCATTGCCTGTCTCCGATCGTTTGCGACGACGCGTTCGCGCCGTTCTCAGTGCCTGGCGAGGAATGCCTTCAAATTCTTCGTGTACTCGTCCGCCCGCTCGATGTTCGAGATGTGGGCGGCATCGAGGATGATGTATTCGGACCCCCTGATCTCGTCCGACATCAGCTTCATGCCGGCTTCCGGCGTGCCGGCATCGTGGGCGCCCGACATCAACAGGACCGGGTGGTCGATGGTCTTGAGCCGGTCGAGATAGGCGAGCTTCTGGATCGCCCGCGCGCAGCTGACGTAGCCGTTCGTCGTCGTCCCCGCGATCATCTCGCGAACCGCATCGAGCGCGGGCGCGCCGGTGTTGCGGAAGCCCTCGGTGAACCAGCGTTCCATCGTCGGTTCGACCAGCGCATCCATGCCATTCGCCTCGGCGAGACCGATGCGATCGTCCCACGCCTTCTGGAATTCGGGCCTGCACAGCGCCATCGTGTTGGTCAGAACGACCGCATTGAGACGGTCGGCATGATTAAGCAGCAGGGGTTGGCCGGTCATGCCGCCGATCGAAAGCCCGACGAAATGGGATTTCTCGATCCCGAGATGATCCCAGAGGGCGATCACATCACCTGCAAGCTGCTCAAGCGTATACGGCCCCTCCGGCGAATCCGACTTGCCGTGGCCGCGTTTGTCGTAGCGAAGGATGCGGTAGTCGTCGGCGAACGCCGCAACCTGGCCGTCCCACATCCGCATGTCGGTCGCCAGCGAGTTGGAGAACGTCAGCCACGGCTTGGAATCGTCGCCGGAAATCTCGTAGTTCATGTTGAAGCCGTTTACGTTGGCCTGCATCTGCAGCTCCTCGTCGTTCGAAGTGGGTTCGGTATTCGTCGGCGGACGCTCTGTCCGGTCAGTCGATGGAGACGATATCGTCTCCCGCTCCGGTGTAAAGCCGCTCCACCAGATCGGCGCGGCGCGACAGAACCGCGCGCTGATTGATGTAGCCCTTGTCCGTAATCTCGCCCGCATCGATCTGCGGCGGTTCGGTCATGAGAAGACCGCGCTTGATGCGCGTCGAGCTTCCGGGATTCTCCGCGTTGTGGACGGCGATCCCGTCCCGCAATTTCTCGTGCACCGCCGGATCGGCCGCAATCTCCGCCGCCGACAGCTCCTTGCCTGCCACGGACGCGCATCCTGCGGCGCTCGGGAAGACCAGAAGGCCGACCTCGTCGCGGTCGTGGCCCGTCACCACGGCGTCCTGGACCACCGGCGCCGCGGCCGCGATGGCCTGCAGGCGGAGCTGGCCCGCATGGACCCATGTTCCCGTGATCAGCTTGAAGTTCTCCGCAACGCGCCCGTCGAACACGATTCCCTTTTCGGGGTCGCCGTCCTCGAATCGCCCGGCGTCCCCGATGCGGAAAAACCCTTCCTCATCGAACGCCTCCGCCGTTGTGTCCGGCAGCTTGTAGTATCCCGGCGTGATGTTCGGCCCGCGCATGCGGATTTCGAGCTTGTCGCCGTTGGGGACGAGCTTGATTTCGCTGCCCGGCAACGGAACGCCGATATTGCCCGCGGATTTAGGAAACCAGTTCATGTAGGTCGCCGCCGGCGCGGTTTCGGTGGAGCCGAGCGAAGCGGTAATCGGTACGCGCTCGCCGCACGCCGCTATCGAAAGACGGTCAAGCCGGTCCCATACGTTTTTGGGGAGCGCCGCGCCTGCGAAGAAAAGTTGCTTCAGGTTCCGGAACAGCCCTTCGCGCGCTTCGGCGTCTTCCTCGAGGATCGGCATCAGCAGATCGAAGCCGCGCGGCACGTTGAGGTAGAGCGTCGGCGAAATCCGCTTGAGGTTCTCGACGGTCGCCTCGATGCGGCCGGGCACGGGACGCCCCTCGTCGATGTAGAGGGTGCCGCCGTTGTGCAGCACCATGTTCATGTTGTGGTTGCCGCCGAACGTGTGGTTCCACGGCAGCCAGTCGAGAAAGATAGGCGGCTCGTCCTGCAGGAAGGCATAGACCTGCGCGATTGCGACCTGGTTGGAGACCATCATGAGGTGCGTGTTCATCACGCCCTTCGGGATGCCGGTCGAACCCGACGTGAGCAGGATCTTCCCGACGGTATCGTAGCCTACATTCGCCAGTGCATCGTCCACCGCACCGGTAACGGGCGTCTGGAGCCAGCTTTCGAGCGTAGCCGCGCCCGTCGGAACGTCGCCGCCACCGACGACCAGCCGGCGGCCCGTCATGTCGAGCGCCGCCAGCGCCTTCTCGAACGGAGCCGCGGTCTCGACGTAAATAACGCTCGGGTCGTTGTGCTCGATCACCCCGCGCAGCTTCTCGTGATCGCTCGACATCAGCGAATAGGCGGGGGAAACGGGCATCACCGGGATGCCGACCGTCATGGCGCCGAACGTGAACAACGCCTGGTCGATCGAATTGTCGGACAGGATCGCCGCCGGCCGGTCCGGCCCGTGGCCCCCGTCCAACAGCGCCTGGCCGATCGCATCGGCAGCGAGCCTGACGTCCAGGTAGGTGACGCGCCGCCAGTCGCCTCCACTGTCCTTCTCGCAGAAGAAATCCCGATCCGGATGGGTGTCTGCATGTTCGCGCAGCAGTGCGATCAGGCTGTCCGCCATCGGGCCCAGCGGTTCCGTGCACCGCAGGACGGACACGTCGCCGTCGCGGCGCTCCACGTCGACGCCGAAGCGCCGCATGTTGACCTGTGCGAGGGAAGCGTCGCCGTTCATCGGACGCCTCAGCCGTGGGCGAGCCGAAGCGCGCCGTCGAGTCGGACGACCTCGCCGTTGAGCATCTTGTTGCGCAGGATACTCATCACGAAATCCGCGTATTCCTCGGCCGTGCCGAGGCGCGAGGGGAACGGCGTCGCGCGTTCCAGCGATTCCTGCGCCGGCTGCGGCAGGCCGCGGAGCATCGGCGTCTCGAAAACGCCCGGCGCGATCGCGACGACGCGGATGCCGAACCGGGCAAGCTCGCGCGCCGACGGCAGTGTCATGCTGGCGATGGCGCCCTTGGAGGCCGAATAGGCCGCCTGGCCGACCTGTCCGTCATAGGCCGCCACCGACGCCGTATTCACGATGACGCCGCGCTCGCCGTCGTCGTCCAGCGGCTCGGTCCGGCTCATCCGGTCCGCAACGAGGCGCATCATATTGAAGGTGCCGATGACGTTGATGTTGACGCATCTGGCGAAGTTCTCGAGCGGCTGGGGGCCTTCGCGACCGACAATCCGTTCGGCCGGCCCGATACCGGCGCAATTGACGAGGAGACGGGGATCGCCCACTGCCTCGACCGCTGCGGCGACGGCCCTTTCCGCGCCCTCGGCGCTGGTGACGTCGCAGGGGATGGCGGTGCCGCCGATCCCGGCCGCGGTCTCTTCCGCGACCGCCTGGTTGATATCGAGAATGGCCACGCGCGCGCCGGCCGCCGCCAGAGCCCTTGCTGTCGCCGCGCCGAGGCCGGACGCGCCGCCCGCAACGATGGCGCCCTTGCCACCGATATCCATGCCGATCTCCCTCGAACCGTTTCTTGTCGCGTCTTCCGCAGAGTTTACACTGTGGGTGCTGCCTCTTATAGAGGCCCTTCAGACCCTGTCCAGCCTGCCGCAGGAGGCCAGATCGTGCCGGCGTTTTCCTCCGACTATATCGACTTCGAGATGCGCGACCGCATTGCGGTCCTGACGCTCAACCGTCCGGAAAAGCGCAATGCGGTGAATGACCCGTTCATTCACGACCTGAACAGGTTCTTTTCCGAACCACCCGGCGAGGCGCTGGTCGCCGTCGTCCGCGCCAACGGCAACCACTTCTGCGCCGGGCTCGACCTCGCGGAACACAAGGAGCGCGACGTCGCGGACGCGTTCGAGCATTCGCGCTACTGGCACCGCACCTTCGACCTGATCCAGTTCGGCGGCCTTCCGGTCGTCGCCGCCATGCATGGCGCGGTCATGGGCGGCGGTCTGGAATTCGCGACGACGGCGCACGTGCGCATTGCCGAGCCGTCGACGATCTACCAGCTTCCGGAAGGCCGCCGCGGCATCTATGTCGGCGGCGGCGCGAGCATCCGGGTCGCGCGTATCATCGGGCCGGGCCGCATGACCGAAATGATGCTGACCGGCCGCCGGCTCACCGCGGAAGAAGGCCAGACGCTCGGCCTGTCGCACTATCTCGTCGGCGAGGGCGAGGCGTTCGGCAAGGCGCTGGAACTGGCGGAGACCATCGCCGGCAACGCGCCGCTCGCCAACAAGATGATGCTGAACGCGATCCAGCGCATCGACCGGATGGGCGAAAGCGAGGGTTATTTCGTGGAATCGCTGGCCTCCGCCCTTACCCAGACGTCGGAAGACGCGCGCGAGGGCATGCGCGCCTTCCTGGAGAAGCGCGATATCCGGTTCGACTGAACCGCGCCGTGCCGCCGCAAACGCGCTTCTGGTGCTCGGCGCGGGCGTCCTGAAATCGGGCGAGCCGAGCCCGCCCCTCCGCCGCCGCATCCTCGCCGCCATCGACGTCCACACGTCGCTCGACGACTGCCTGCTCGTCTGCTGCGGCGGTGTCGGCCGCTTCGGGCCGTCGGAAGCGAGCGTGATGGAGCGGTTCGCTCTCGACGCGGGCATCCCGGCCGACCGGATCGTGCTGGAGGACCGGTCGACGACGACGCGCGAAAACATCCGCAATGCGCTCGCGCTCCTCGGCGATGCCGATATCGGCGAACTGCATATCCTGTCCGACGCCACGCACGTCCCCCGCGTCAGGCTTTACGCCGCGCTCTCCGGAGTGCGTGCGCGGTTCCACAGCGTGCCCCTGTCGGCGGTCGACGACAGACAGGCGCGACGGGTCTTCGTCCGGATATACGAAACCGCCGCCCTCGCGAAATACGTTGCGGCGGGAATGATTGACCGTTTTCGGTCTCTCTAGAACTTCCCCATCGCCCGCCAGATACGCTCCGGCGTCGCCGGCAGCTCTATGTGCCGGACGCCGTAGTCCCGGAGCGCATCGACGATGGCGTTGGCGATCACCGCAGGCGCGACGGCGGTGCCGCCCTCGCTGCCGGGTTTGACGCCAAGCGGGTTGGAGGGGCTCGGCACCTCGAGCAGCGCCGTCCGGAACGGCGGCGTGTTATCGGCACGCGGCATGGCGTAGTCCATGAAGCTCGCGGCGCGCATCTGGCCGGACTCGGGATCGTAGGCGCAGTCTTCCATCAGCGCCTGGCCGAGACCCTGCATGACGCCGCCGTGCGTCTGGCCGTCGAGAGTCATCGGATTGATCGCCCGGCCGACATCGTCGACAGCCGTCCAGTCGACAACCTCTACGACGCCCGTCTCGGGGTCGATCTCGACCTCGCAGGCGTGGCAGCCGGAGCCCACCACCGCTTTCGGCATGTGGACGTCCGCCTCCTCGGCGAAGCGGCCCTTGAGGTCGTCGGGCAGGTCCGCGTTTCCGGCGGCCGCAGCAGCAACCGCGAACAGGTCGACCTGCCGGTCCGTTCCGGCGACCATGAAGGCGCCGTCGGCATATTCGATGTCGGCGACCGCGGCCTCCAGCAGGTGCGACGCGATCCGCCGGCCGCGGTCGATCAGCTTCTCGCTGGCATCGCAGATCACGATGGCGCCCATGCGCATGCTGCGTCCGGAATGCGATCCTCCGCCGTCCTTCACCTTGTCGGTATCGCCGTAGCGGATGCGGATCGCGTCATAGGGCGCCTGAAGCGTATCGGCGACCATCTGCGCGAAGCTCGTCTCGTGCCCCTGTCCGGTCGCCATGGTGCCGATCTGGACCTCGATCGTTCCGTCCGCTCGGACGTCGATTTCCGTCCACTCGCGCGGGTAGCCGGTCGACAGGTCGGCATAGTTCGATATGCCGATACCGCGCAGCCGCCCCCGGGCTTTCGCCTCGTCTCGCCGCGCCGCGAACCCGTCCCAGTCCGACAGTGCGACGGCCTTTTCGAAGGCCGCCGGATAATCGCCCGACTCGTAGATCATCCCGAAACCGTTGGTGAACGGAATCGCCTCCGGCGGGATCATGTTGCGTCGGCGGATCTCCAACCGGTCGATGCCCGTCTCGGCGGCGGCGATGTCGATCAGGCGCTCCAGCGCATACATCACTTCGGGGCGCCCGGCGCTGCGATAGGGGTAGGTCGGCGAGGTATTGGTCTGGACACCGATGGCGCGCGCGAACGCAACGCCCACATCGTAGAGCCCGACCGAGATGCCGACCCCCTTGATCAACGGCAGCCAGGACGTCGAATGCGATCCCACGTTCGAAATGTTCTTCGTCCGGAAGCCAAGGAACCTGCCGTCGCCGTCTAGGGCGAGTTCCACGTCCACGACCAGGTCGCGCGCCTGATAGTCGGTCAGCAGGCACTCGGTCCGGTCCGACGTCCACTTGACGGGACGCCCAAGGCGTTTCGCCGCCCATAGCACGAGCGGATGCTCCACATAGAGGGCGTTGCGAGGCCCGTAGGAGCCGCCGGCGTCGCGAATGACCACGCGCACGCTTTCCTCCGGTTCGCCGAACATCTGGGCGAGCTCTTTCTTGAGCCGAACGACACCACCGGCCGTCGTCGTCAGCACGTACCGTCCGTCGACGATTTCGCCGATGGCAGTCCGCGGCTCCATGGGCACGCCGGTCACGCGCGTCAGCGTCGTTTGCAGCCGAACGGTGTGTGCCGCTGCCTCGAATGCGGCATCGACCGGAACGGGATCGTTGACGCCAGCATCAATCGCGACATTGGAGCCGAGTTCTTCCCAGACCACCGGCGCGCCACCATCTGCCGCGGCAGCCGTATCCACGATGGCCGGAAGCACCTCGTAATCGATAACGACCGCTTCCGCGGCGTCGCGCGCCTGCATTGCGGTCTCCGCGATGACCATTGCGACGGGATCGCCAACCAGACGCACCTTGTCGGCCGTCAGCGGAAAGTGACGTGCAACGTATTTTTCGGAGCCGTCGGAATTCTCAAGCCGGATATCGGGCGGGCTCGAGAAACCGAGATTGTGCGGGATCGGTCCCAGACCGTCGGCCAGCCAGTCGGCGCCCGTCAGGACGGCGGCGACGCCCGGCATCGCCAGGGCGCCGGCGATATCGACGCCGACGATCCGGGCATGTGCATGCGGCGACCGCACGAGGCAGGCAATCGCCTGATTCTCCAGGACATTGTCGTCGGCGTAGCGTCCGTTGCCGGTCAGCAACCGGAAGTCCTCTTTTCGGCGCGGCGATTGCCCGATCATTCCCGTCAAAACGTCCCTCTCTGCGCGTTGTTATTGGCGCCAACTGTCCGGCGGCGGCCATTCTCTGTCAAGCTGACCGCATGTCGGAGACGATTGCGGAAGCCTAGCGTTAGGGTAAACTGACGGCACACTGAAACAGGGAGAATTGAATAATGTTCAGGCATTTCCTCTCCGTCGGCACGTTCGTCGCGACGCTCGCCGCAGGCACGACCGCCATCCAGGCAGCGAATATGACCAGCGCAAGCTGCTTTCCTAAGGGCACCTACTTCTCCAAGACGCTGGAGAAATTCATTTCGGACCTCAACGGCTCCGGTTCGGGCGTCAAAGTCAACTATGTCGGCGGCGCGCCCGCGCTCGCGTCCTCCGCCGCCGGAAAGCGCGCCTCCGCCT
>JAYQUR010000116.1:0-9322 GCA_038148075.1 Alphaproteobacteria bacterium
CCATCGGCCTGTTGCTGGCGCCGGCCCGGATCAGCATCCCGATACGGGTCTTCGAGATGAGAAAATAAAGAAAAACGGCAACCAGGATGCCGACCGCGATGATCACCAGTCGGAACACCGGATAGGGCGCATCGGGCAGAATCTCGACGTTGCCGCTGAACATCTCGGGCAACGGCATCGGCTGGGCCTCGGCGCCCCAGATCAGCCGCACAGCCTCGTTGAAGAAGAGGATAAGGCCGAAAGTCGCGAGGACCTGATCCATGTGGTCCCGCTCGTACAGGGTACGAAGCGCGATTATCTCAAGGACGATCCCGGTCAGCAGCGCACAGGGAATCGTCAGCACGAGCGCGAGCAGAAAGGAGCCCGTGAGCTGAACGATGGTCGCGGCGTAGTAGGCTCCCAGCATATAGAGCGAACCGTGCGCCAGATTGACCATGTTCATGATCCCGAACACCAGCGTCAGCCCGGCTGAGATCAGAAAGAGAAAGACGCCGAACTGGATACCGTTCAGTGTCTGTTCGAGGAGGAGCAGCACGCTCATCGCGCTGTACCCGGATAATACATATTCGTCTTCCGACGCGCCGTCCGCATAACGGATAACGCGCCTCCCTGTTTACTTCGCCCGTGGAAAAATGCCGGACGCCCGCCTCCCCGCGAGCGTCCGGACGATCTTACGCCTGTCGGCGGATAAAGCGGCGAGACCTCAGTCCAGCTTCAGCCGCTTCTTCAGCAGATCCATCTTGCACGCGTTGTAGTAGGAGTCCTTGTGGTTCTCGAACACAACGCCGCGCGTGACGATCTTCGGATTGCCGTCGGCATCGGCAATGACTTCCCGCTTGTAGAACGTCTGGATCGGGATGTGATTGACGTTGTAGGTCATCTTGCCGCGAATGGTCGGGAACGCCGCCTTCTCCATCTGCTGCATCATGCCCTTCTTGTTCGTCAGGTCGCCGCCGACCGCCTTGATCGCGTCGTCGAGCATGAACGGGAGGTCGTATGCCTGCGCGGCGTAGCTCGACGGATGATAACCGTACTTCTTGATGAAGTCGGTCACGAACCGCTGGTTATGCGGTTCCTTGCTTTCGAGATCCCAGAAGTTCGTGTGATAGGTCCCGATCGCGTTCTTTCCGTGACCCGGCAGCGAGAGATGATCGATCGTGAACGCGCTGTAGAAAGGCGTTTCCATGCCCGCAGCCCGATACTGCTTCATGAAGGCAACGCCCATGCCGCCCGGCAGGAACGCGAAGATCGCCTTCGGTTTCGCGGCGCGGATCTGGGAGATTTCGGCCTGGTAGTCGGTCTGGCCGAGCTTGACTAGAATGCGGCCGGCCTTGTTGCCCTTGTAGTAGCGCTCGAAGCCCTGGAGCATGTCCTTGCCCGCCTGATAGTTGACGGACAGCAGGAACACGTTGTCGATGCCTTCGTCGGTCATCAGCTTGCCCATCGCCTCGGGCGTCTGGTCGTTGTTCCAGGACGTCGAGAAGAAGAGCGGATGGCAACCCTTGCCGGCCATCTGCGACCAGCCCGCGTTCGTCGTGATCATGAACTTGCCATCCTTGAGCACGACGTTCTGGACGGCGGCGAGAACGTTGGACCAGATGATCCCCGTCACGAAGTCCACCTTGTCCTTCTGCAACATCTGGACCGCAACCTGGCGGCCGACGTCGGGTTTCGCCTGATCGTCGCCGTAGACCATCTCGACGTCCTTGCCGCCGAGCTTGCGGCCGAGATGATCGAGCGCGAGCTCCAGGGCGTCCTTCTGGTGCTTGCCGAAGATGGCCAGACCGCCGGAGAAGGTATTGATGAAGCCGATCTTCACGGATTCCGCCTGAACTGACGGGGCGAGCATCAGCCCGACGGCAGCAACCGCTGCAAACAACTGTTTTTTCATATTGGTCCCTTTCGAGAAAACTCGGTAACTGGCCGGATATTACCGCATTGCAGGGACCGCTAAAACCCCGCTCTCGCAATCAACCGAAACAGTTGCGGCAAGACCGGACGTCTGGCACAGAGGTCGCATGTTCCTTAAGCGCCTGTTCTCGCCGCGCCGGCCGCCGGCCGCCTTTACCGCCGACCTCGGCGGCGAGGAAGCGGCACGTCTCGAAGCGGAATTCCTCCGCTGTCTCGATCGCGACGGCGGCGCCCTGGCCACGTCGCGACTGCTGGAAGCGCTCGCGGAGCTGTTCGACCGGCTGTCGCCGGACGGCCGTCGGGTCTTCGCGCACGTCGTCGCGACCATCGATCGCGCCGCAAAAAAAACTGCGGGCGACCGATACACGCGGATCGAGGAATCAGAATATTTCGGTCGCGCGTCCACCAAGCTTGCCATACTCGATGCCTTCGAGCCCCCGCGTATGCGGCTTCTCCGGATGCTGCGGGAAACCGACCGCGGCCCTGCCCTCCTGGCGGCGTTGCGGGAAGCCGGCGAAAGCGATCTCGCCGCGGACATCGAAAGTATCGGCGGCGAGACCGGCTGATCCGTCCGCATAGCGATTTAAAGCGGCGCTCAACGCCCTAACCCGATGCCCCGATGACGGGCGGACAAGCCTGCCGCTAGCTGCGCGGGCGACAATTCTGAAATGCGACGCCGTTCGAAAACAACGCGATCCGCTCGTCCACCGTCAGGTGTCCGCGTTCGTCCGCATCAGGTTGGCGTAGACCTTGTACAGACGGTTATAGGCCTCCCGCTCCGGGCCATCCTTGATTCCTCCACGGGCCGCGGCCTGCTGTTGCAGGCTCTTGGACGCAACCGCGAGGTCGACAGGATTTCGCGCATCGCCTCGTCGCGGACGCGGCTTTGCAGCCAGCCGATGGCGCTCAACCTTTCGCCCCGCGTTACCGGCGCCACCCGGTTCAGGCGTCCCGACGAATAGACCACGGCATCGCCCGGATCGAGCTTCACCGCCTGTTCGCCGATCCCGGTATCGATGATCAATTCCCCGCCGTCGTATTCGGACGGGTTCGTCAGGAACAGCGTGAAGGACAGGTCCGCCCGGAAGACGTTGCGCTCCCCCAGAATGGGCGAATCCACGTGCGCCTCGAAATTCATCCCGGGACCGTAGCGATTGTACATCGGCGGCGGCAGCTTGGCGGGCAACGCGAAATCCTGGAAGGTCGGGTTGCGCATCATCGCCTGTCCGATGATCTGATCCGCCTCCATCGGCCGGTCGCCTGGCCGCTGGAACTCATCGTTCGACTTTATGCCCTGGTTTACCGGGCCGACGGTCAGGTTACCGTCCACGAAACGACCCTCCGCAAGCGACGCGCGGACGCGCGCGACTTCATCGTAGGTCAGTACACCGGCGATATGGATAAGCATTTCAAGGTCTCCTCACGGCGACGCGACGGATATACAGGCTCGTCCGCCGAGGGACAATGCGCGCCCGGTGCGGCTAAGTGGCCGCGCGTACCGCAAGTCGGACGGCTTCGAAAAAATCGAAGAGCCGCGCGACGTAGTGCGCCCTCACCCTGAATTCGCCGACCCGTCCGTCCGCGAGATCCGCGCCGACAGCCTCGACGAACGAATCGAGGCGGCGCCGGTGAAACCCGAGCGCCCGTTGAACCGGGTCCGCGATAACGCCTGCAAACGCAGCAAAGACGGACGTGACGACCAGCAACGTCGCCGTTACCCCGGCGATAAGGCCGGCCGACGGCTCGGGCGGAAACATCGAATACCAGATGCCGCCGAGCCCGCTTCCTAGAGGAAACGCGAAAACCGCCGCCTGCTGGGCGAACAACGCCGCAACGGGCGGTCCGAGAGAGATCGCGGTCGGCGTAACCTGTTGCACAAGCAAGCTTCCCGCGCCAGTCGACGCAAGCGCGGTGGCTATCTCGGCGGTCGCATTGCGAGCACCGGTATAGCGTGTCAGGTGTTCCGACAGTTTCGCCCGAAACGCCGGATCGTCGCGATTCTCTGTCACCGCGTCTTTGGCAGCGGCCAGCGCCTCCGCAACACTCGGCCGCGCGAACAGTATCTCGGCGAGCGCGTCGCGTTCGGACGTCCGGCCACGGTCCCCGTACGGCAATTCGAGCAACTCTGTCCAGATCAGCCAGCGGATTTCGCGTTCGACCTTGGTTTCCAGTTGCGTACGCACGCGAAGAATCCTGTCCGCGGCCCTGGTCCTGCCCCCCCGCCTCAGCAGAGCGCACAGAAGCAATTTCAGCAGGTGCGGTACAGCGAGCGCGATATTCACAGGCGCCCGCAACAGATCCCAACCGACGGCAGCGCGGTGAATGCGTAGCGCGCCCGAAACCGAGAAATGCGTCCTGATGAAAGCCGGAATGCGCGCGCGCCGCGTTTCGACGTACAAACTGACGGCGTTAGCATAGGCGCGTTCGGCGTCGCCCCGGTCGAACGCGGGCCCCGCCGCTGTCGGGTTTTCCCTCGTGTCGGTCATGTCGTTAAGGTGGACCATGCCCGTGCGGAAGTCACCGCCCGCTGATATTCAGGCGCCGATTTTCGCACGCGGAAAATTGCGTTACGTTGCGCCGCCATACGATTGAAAGTCGGGAGAACGAGACATGAATGCGCTGCGCACGACAGCCGCCCTGGCCATCATCGCCTGCCTAGGGATCGTCCCGGCGCGGGCACAGGATTCCGCGCCCAAGGTCGGCGAGCGCATCGGCGACTGGGTTTTTCAGTGCCAGGCGCTGTCCGCGACGAACACGGTCTGCGGGCTGATACAGAATATTGCCGACCGCGGGACGCAACGTCAGGTCCTTAGCGTCGCCGTCCGCCCGATCGGTCAGGAAGACCGGCTCGCCATGATCGTGACCGCGCCGCTCGGCATCTTCCTCGGCTCCGGCATCGGCGGAAAGATCGACGAAGGCAAGCAGTTCGCCTTCAACCTCCAGTCCTGCACGCAGCGCGGCTGCCAGGGCGCCCTCGAACTTAAGGATCAGCTCCTGGACGACTTGAAGAAGGGCGACCGGCTCATCGTCGGCTATAAGGCGCGCCCCGACACGCAGACAATCGCCATCCCCGTCTCCCTGAAGGGGTTTACGGCGGGGCTCGAGGCCATCCAGAAGAAATAATTCCGGCCGTGGGGCCCTTGATATGGAAACCCTGAACGGCATCGAGCTCCTGTCGTCCCTCGCCCCGGACGCGCGCGACGCGCTTGCCCGGCGCTGCACGTGGCGTTCCTACCGTTACCACCAGGAGATCATCAGCCGGGAGATGGAAACGCGCGACGTGTTCTTCATCGTCGCCGGCAGCGTCCGCGTGGTAAACTGGTCCTATAGCGGACGCGAAGTGAGCTTCGACGACATCCCCGCCGGCAGGTCGTTCGGCGAACTTGCCGCGATCGACGGCGGCGCCCGTTCGGCTTCCGTCATCGCACTCGAAGCGACGACCGTCGGGCAGGTCGACCCCGAGATCTTCATGAAGACGGTCCTCAATCACCCCGAAACCGCGCGTCATCTTATGGAACGGATGGCCGGCATCATCCGCCGGTCGACGGAACGAATTTTCGAACTCAGCGTCTACGGCGCGAACATCAGGATATACGCCGACCTGCTGCACGCGGCGGAGCGGAACCGGCGCGACGACAACAGCGCCGTCATCAGCCCGATCCCCATCCATTCCGAAATCGCCGCCCGCGTCTCGACGACGCGCGAGACAGTGGCGCGCGTCCTCGGCGACCTCGCGCGGCGCGAAATCGTCATCCAGGAGAAAGACCGATTGACCGTCCCCGACATGGACCTGCTCGCCGAGCTTATCGAGGATTAACGATCCGTCGGGCTATTTCAGCGGCGACCATTCCCAGGGTTTCGTGAAATCCCCGCGCCACAATCCGCGTCGCGCCGCCTCGGCCTGCTTCTCGATGGGCGCGAAACGGGTGTGATCCCTCGGCATCGCAAGCGCCCATCCGGTATGCACCATGCCTTCGGACAGCTCGTAACCGCCTGCCCAGCATCGTGCAACGCCCGGGACTTCGTCGACGGTTCGGCATTCGACGGGCCCTCCGACCACCAGGTCCATCAGCGCAGTCGCGGAAATACGCCCGCAAGGGTAGGACCGGTTGCCGAGCCGGCACGTTTGCCGGATATCCGGGGCGTCGATCCCCCAGAGGCGGAATCGCGTCCCCTCCACCGTCAGCGTCTCGCCGTCGATCACGGTGGCCGGGCCGCGATATTCCCCGGCCTGCAGCGGTCCCGACGACGACCACGAAAAGGCCAGCACGAAGAAAAGCCATCTTGTCATGCCGACAGTGAACGACAGCCAATCGTTCCCGTCCATTCAGAACTTGGTGATCGACGCCGCCGTCGGTAGGTTAGCCGCAAAAGGGAGGACGCCATGGCTGAACAGAAATTCTCGGTATCGCATGCGGTCGATGCCGAATTCAGGGCAGAAGGACTGCGCAAGAGTTTCGTATATCGCGATCTCGGGATCGGCGCCGCGACCGGAGGCGATTACCACGCGCACATCATCCGCGCCGTCGACGTCGACGAAAACGGAATCGGCCTCCATCGTCACAACGAGATCACCTTCCAGATGGTCTACATCCTGAAAGGCTGGATGCGATTCTGGTACGAGGGACAGGGGGAAGTTCTCGCCGAGGAAGGCACCTGTATCCTGCAACCGCCAAAGATCAAGCACGACGTGCTGTCCTGGTCGGAGGATCTCGAGCTCATCGAGATCACCTCGCCCGCCGACTTCGGCTCGGAAGCCTTGCCCGACGCCGAACGGGCCGACGCAACCTCGTAATCATCCGATAAGAAACGAACGACCGGGAGAATGGACACATGCTCAACGCGGCAATCGTGGGCCTCGGCTGGTGGGGAAAGATCCTTACCCAGACGCTGGCGAAGAGCGACAGGATAAATGTCGTCAAGCTGGCCGATGTAGACGCGGACGGCGGCGGCGCCTTCGCCGCCGAGCACGGCATAGATTTCACGACCGATTACGCGGCCGTCCTCGCCGACGGCAAGGTGGATGCCGTCATCCTCGCGACGCCCCATTCGCTTCACGAACAGCAGATCGTCGCCGCGGCGGAGGCCGGCAAGCACGTGTTCTGCGAAAAGCCGTTTTGCCTTAACCGCGCGTCGGCCCTGCGTGCGATGGCGGCGATAGAAAAGGCAGGCGTCAAGGTCGCCATCGGGCACGAGCGGCGCTTCGAGCCGCCGATCATGGATGCGAAAAATCTCGCCCGGGACGGCAAACTCGGAGCGCTGATGCATATAGAGGCGAATTTCAGCCACGATATCTTCGCCGTCCTCGACGAGACGAACTGGCGGCTGAAGAAAGACGAAAGCCCGGCGGGCGGCCTGACCGCAACGCTCATTCATCTGATGGACCTCTCGATCAGCCTGTTCGGCCAGCCCGACCGGGTCCTCGCCTCCTGCGAATGCCATGGCGGTGTGGTTCTCAACGGAGACACGCTGACCGCCCAGGTGAAGTTCGAGGGCGGCCAGACCGCGTCGCTCAACGCCTTCACGCACACGCCGTTCTTCTCGCGCCTCGCCATTTTCGGCTCGAAAGGCTGGGTGGAAATCCGCGACAAGGCGCACGTCCAGGCGCCGGAGGGCTGGTACTACACAACCTGCTTCGCCGGCGAGAAACCGACGACGACCGAGTACCCGGTAGCAACGCCCGTGCTGACCAATCTCGAGACCTTCGCAGCCTCCATCGACGGCTCCGCCGATTATCCGAACACGCCCGAACAGATCGTCATGAACGTATCGCTGCTCGAGGCCATCGTGAAATCCGCGGCCTCTGGAGCGATCGAGAAAATCGAGCGCTGAGCCCCGGCCGGGATACCTCTAGTTCCGGCTATTGCCCGAATTTACGTGGAAAAACGTGTCGAAGATTACGCTCAGCTTGTCGCCTAGGTGGCTATCTCTCTTGACCGACCAGGTGCCGCCGGTCTTTTCGAACAGCGCCGGATTGGCGACCAGTTCATCATGCACAAGACTGCTGAACGCCATGCTCCATTCCGGAAAGCGCCGTTCCGGAACCTCGGCGTCGAGAATTTTGAAAACGTTCCCGTGACGCGGGTCCGACGTTATTCGGCGAAACGTCTTTTCTGCAATTTCCGTTTCTGCCTCAAGGACCTGCAGAAATGCACCGTCCAGATACATCAGTACGCCGGTCACCTCGTTTCGATCGTTATTATTTCGCGCCGATTCAGGATATTGTCGAGATCGGCCCGATCGATATCGCCGCTCGCCGCACTGATATAAACGATCTGTCGCAGTGCCATTTCGGCGCCCGGTAAGTGTTAAAGCGATAAAGAAGCTAAACCTTGCCGCGAAAATATTCCCGTCCCGTTAATAGTCTCTTAACTGCCGCGGAACATCGATCCCCGCGTTTACGTGGATCCGGCAGCCACGGATCGCCTTGCCGAAACGGCCGCGTGCCAGCGGGCGACGTTCGGGCAGCTCTCCGGGATCGGCAGCCGGCGCGAGATGCCGAAGTCGATGGCGCAGAGCGCGGTGATGTCCGCCATGCTGAACAGATCGCCGGCCAGAAACTCGTGGTTGGCGAGCTGTTCGTCGATCTTTTCGAAGAAACTGCCGTAGCGCAGCTCGCCGCGCACCGCGAGTTCGGGAATCTGCGGTATCTCGACGTTGTAGCCGGCCAGTCCGCGGCCGACGAACATCCTGTGCGTGTTCCGGAACACTTCGGAGACGGCCATCAAGCCCTCCCACTCCGCGAGCCGGTCCCACATCTCGACGATCGCCGCCTCCTTCGGATCGCGGCCCATCAGCGGCGGCTCCGGATAGAGCGCTTCGAGATACCGGCAGATCGCCGTCGCTTCCGCGATCCAGTCGCCGTCGTCGAGTTCGAGCAGCGGCACGCGCCGGTGCGGATACTTGGCGCAGTATTCGGCGCTGAGTTGCGCCGGGTTGTCCGGATCGGCCGCCTCGACGATCTCGATGTCGAGCCCCTTCTCGGCAACGAAGATTTTCGCGCGCCGCGGGTTCGGCGCGGTCATCCAGCTATAGAGTTTCATCTGCTCGCTCCGGCGTGATCGTTCGGTCCGCAGGATGATACTCCGCCGCCGGCATATTGAAACCGGTACGCCGCTAGCTATGCTCGTCCGACAGAACAGGGAGGAAACCATGGCACGCATCGCCTTCATCGGGCTCGGCAACATGGGCGGGCCGATGGCCGCCAATCTCGCCGCAAAGGGCCATGAAGTGGCCGGCTTCGATATCGTACCGGAGAAGACCGCGCGCGCGGGCGAACGCGGGGTTCGCGCGGCGGCCTCCAATGCGGATGCAGCGGAGGGCGCGGACATCGTCTTCACGATGCTGCCGACCGGCAAGGAGGTCCGCGAGGTCCTGTTGGAGAGCGACAAAATCCTCGATCTCGTCGGCT
>JAYQUR010000117.1:0-9302 GCA_038148075.1 Alphaproteobacteria bacterium
CTCCTCGCGTTTGTGCATAAGCATGTGGACAGAATGTGAACCGGGAACACGGCTTATACACAGGAAATCGGCGGCCGGAACAACTTGAACGTTGCGGACCGGATAGGCCACGGGGATCATGATTCCACGCGAGAGCGTATGCGGCGATCCGGCCGGTTGCGCCCGTCCCTTCGGGGGCGGAACGGCATGCTGGCGGGAGACCCGCGCCGGTCGATCCGGAGCCGAGGCGGCAACGCGGCGGCAAGGGGTCGGACGGTTCGGGCGGTCGGTACGTCGTTTCCCGAACGGCGCCGGTCGTCTGCGAAGGGTCCTTCCCGTAAAGCGGGACGGGTCCGGCCGGCACCGCCGGTTAACGCCGGTGCCGATGCCTGAACGACACGCACTCCCCGAAGCGCGCGTTCGACGGCAGCCGGAAACGTTTTGCGGGACAGGGGCATTCGTGCCGGGCTTCCCCGAAAAGGGGGGGTAACCGGTGCGGCGCGGAGGGTGTATCGCCAAGGGCACCGTCGCACGCATCGGATATCAGGCCCGTTCGCTCTCGCGTCCAGAGCCTCTCAGGGCTCCTGGGGCGTCGGGCGTGTCTTCGCGGGACACATTGCGCACGTCGTAAGACTGCGCGCCCGGCGCCTTAATTATTGGCGTTCTACAGAATACACTCCCGAATCACAACGATATTTAGTGGCTTTTTCTTTTCGAACCCACTAAATCGGGGACCTGTCATAGTAGAACCCGCCCCGAAGCCCTGCCGGACCGCCCTTTGCGCATCCTTTCCATCCAGTCCCACGTCACCTATGGCCATGTCGGCAATGCGGCTGCCGTATTCGCCTTGCAGCGCCTCGGCCACGATGTCTGGCCCATCAACACGGTAAATTTCGCGACCCATACCGGCTACGGCGCGGCAAAGGGCGCCGTCACGCCGGCGGAGACGATCCGCAACATCGTCGAACGACTCGACAGGGAAGGCTGGCTCGCCGGTTGCGACGCGGTGCTGTCCGGCTATATCCCGAATGCGGAGACGGGCCGCGCGCTGCTCGATGCGGCGGACCTGGTGCGGTCGCGTAACCCGAATGCGATCTGGTGCTGCGACCCCGTTTTCGGCGACTTCGAGCGCGGTCTGTTCGTCGACGATTCGGTCGCCGCGTTTTTCGAGCGCCACGCGATCGAGGCCGACATCCTGACCCCGAACGGCTTCGAGCTTACCGCGCTGACCGGCATCGAGGTAAAGGCGCCCGCCAATGTCGGGCCGGCCTGCCGCGAACTGCTCGAAGGCGGCCCGCGGCTCATCGTGACGACGGGCCTCCACGAGAATGCGAAGCGCGAGATCGTCGCCGCGGCAGCCTCGGTTGCGTCGGGCTGCGCAGTGACGGTGCCCGAGGTAGCCTACGGCGGGCGGACCAACGGCGCGGGCGATCTGTTTACGGCGGTCTTTCTCGGAATTTATCTCTACAGCAAGGCCGCCGACATCGCGTTGTCGCATGCGGCCGGGGCGGTCTACGGCGTTCTCCAGGCAACGGCGAACGCTGGCGGCGGCGAGCTCCGCCTCGTCGAGGCTCAGGACGAGATCGTCGACCCGTTGCTCAACCGGGTGCCCGAGAAGCTCTGGTAGGGACGGACCCGGCCTATTTCCCGCACCAGCGGCGCCAGGCGTCGCGGTAGAAGGCTTCCAGCGACTGCGTGAACCCGGCGCCGTCGCGAAGGGGGGACGCATCGATGCGCGCGCGCAGGCCGGCGCGCAATTCGGCGAGCCGGGTCGTATCAGCGGCAAGGGACGACGCGATCCGCACATAGTCTTCCGGCGTCGCCGCGATCAGTTCCGTCAGCCCGATCGTCGTCAAATGCCCCGCCGAGCGCCGGGCGATCCGGCGGTCGCCCGCCATCGTCACGACGGGCACGCCCATCCACAGCGCTTCGAGCGTCTCGATATTGCCGCTGATCGGAAACGGGTCGAGCGCGACGTCGATGTCGCACCAAGCATCGTACGTCGCCGACGGCGCCGACATATCGCCTGAGAGAATGGCCGATGCCGGAATGCCGCCTCGCTCCAGCACCGCCGCCAGGGCCGGCGCTCCCCAGCCCATCGGCACGATTCGCGCGCCGGGGAACCCGGCGAGAATGTCGGACCACGCCTTGACCACCGCCGGGGTGGCGGACGCCGCGTTGGCATGCACGCCGAACGTGACGGTGCCCGACTGCGACGCTGGCAGCGGCGTCACTTCGGGCGCGTCGTCGGGATAGGCCATGCACGCCATCGAGCCCGGCAGCCGCGCAATCTCCTCGGTGAACAGCGCCTGCAGCGCGGGCGGCGTCTGGACGTCATCGCCGATGTAATGGTCCATCGCCTCGAGACCGGTCGAAAAGCTGTAGCTCTCCCACGACACCTGCACCGGCGCGGCGCGGCGCGCGAACACCAGCAGGCGGTTACCGTTGTGATGGCCGGTGAGGTCGACGAGGATGTCGATGCCGTCGGCACGGATCGTCTCGAACACCGCCTCGTCGCTGTCGCCGGCAATGTTCTTCCACGTGTGCCCGAGGTTCTCGAACACGCGCGTCAGGTCGTCGCCGCGCGCCCTGTTGCAGTAGAGCGTGACGTCGAACGCGTCGCGGTCGTGGTTGCTGAGCGCCGGCAGCGTCAGGTAGCCGACCGGGTGACGCCGCCAGTCGGGAGAGACGTAGCCGACGCGGAGCGTGCGGTCGGGATCGCGGTCGTTGCCGCACGCCGGCGCGACACCGGCGAGCGGCGCGGCATGCCGGTCGTTCCACAGCCTGTGCTCGGCGAGAATCTCGGGGCCCTTGTGGTCGGCGCTCGAGTTGAGCGCCACGCAGAGATGCGAGTGACGCTCGGAATCCCGGGGTGCGAGCTCGGCCGCCTTGCGGTAATGCGGGATCGCGCCGCGCAGATCGCCCGCTGCGTAGAGCAGATGCGCTATCTGAGACTGCGCGTCGGCACTGGCGGGATCGGCGGCGATGGCGGCGTCCCACGCGGCGATCGCTTCCTCCGAGCGCCCCGCCTCCGTATAGGCGCGCGCCAGGTTCTCACGGTTGAGATTGTCGGCGGGATCGAGTTCGACGGCGCGCTCCAGCGCCGCCACGGCTTCGTCGCGGCGGCCCAGCGCGCCGAGCGCGGCGGCCCGGTTGCCGTGATATTTCGCGACGACGCCGTCGAGCGCGATCGCCCGGTCGAGACTCTCTATCGCGTCGGCCGGCGCGCTCGACTGCAGCAGCAGCACACCCATCAGGTGATACGCTTCGGCATTGTCCGGATCGTCGGCAAGCACCGCAGCGTAGATCGCGCGGGCTTCGTCAAGGCGGCCGGCGCGGTGATGGGCGAGCCCGGCGTCGAGGGAGGCAGTATCGGTCATGGTCCGGTTATAGGAACGGGCCGGTCTTGCGGCAAGCAGGCGATTTGCCGCGCGACGGCCGGGCGGTGCGCGTGGACGAATCGGAGACAACGCGCGATAATGCGGCATCTTCGGTTTAGGGAAACGCACGATGGCCGCGATGCTCGGCGCCCGCTGGGACGACCCCGCACAGGATATGCGTTTCGCGGAAGCGAAACGGCGCGGCCTGCTGGACTACGCGGAGGTCAACTACCCGATCCCGTGGCAGTCGAACCCGTCGTCTCTGGGCCTGCCGATCCTCGCTCATACGTCCAGCAACCCGACATGCAGCGTCCACGGCATCAACCCGGACGTCGCCGAGCTGGTGCGCGACGGCGCGGCGGCGGCGAACTCGCCTTGGATCGGCGAGCACCTCACGTGGCTGGGCAGCGCCGACGCCGGTTCGCTCGGCTATCAGATCAACCCGCTGTTCACGCCCGATTTCGGCGAGCTCGCGGCGGAAAACATCATCGCACTGAAGACATTCTACGGCCGCCCGATCGCGCTCGAACTCGGCCCGGTCTATACCGGCGCAACGAAGTACGAGAGCGAGATGCATTTCCTCGCCGACGTCGCGATCGCGGCCGACACGGACATCATCCTCGACGTCACCCACTGGCAGATCGCCAATCGCAATCTCGGCCGCGGCGCAAATTACGGCTTCGACGCCCTGCCGCGCGACCGCATCGTCGAGCTGCACATTGCCGGCATGCGCCAGGGCGGCGACGGGTTCTGGCACGATTCGCACCCGACCATGCCGCCGGACGAAATCTTCGACATGGTCGAAGGCTATGCGAAATCGCTGCCGAATCTCCGTGCGGTTACGCTCGAACATCACGCCAGCGGGCAGGAGGCGGACTTCTATATGGCGCTTGAGCGACTGCGCCGGTTTATCCCCGCCGTTGAACCGGCCAGTGCATAGCCACGGACGAAAATGACTGTCGATCGGGATCGGCTCGAACGACTCCAGACCCTGTTCGTCCGGTTGCTGTTCTGCGACGCAACGCTTGAGAAATACCGCAGCGACCCGGACGGCCTCGCCGCCGAATTCGGCCTGCCGCACGAAGCGCTCGGCGACCTGCCCGATCCCGACGGAGCGCAGATGACGGCCGAGCGCCACGGCCGCAGGACCGGCGTGATGCGGGAGCTGAAAGCCTGCTTCACCAATGCGATGCCGGTGCTCGAACAGCTCACCGGGTTCGATGTCGAGGCGTTTCTCTGCTCTGACGCGTTCTACGATCCCGGCAGCGGCCTGCCGCACCCCTACGGCGTCGGCGCAGGCTACGAGAACAGCTCGAAGTTCTTCTTCTGGCTCAAGGGGGTGCTGACGCTCGACGCGCCCGGCGTGCCGATCCAGTTGCGGACCATGATCTACGGCGATTTCGCGAGCTACCTCGTCGGCCAGTGCACCGACCGCGCTCTCGACTACTACAAGCGGTTCGCCGACGGCGTCTACTGGCGGGAGAGTCCGGCCGCGCCGCTGCCGCTGATGTACATGACCGCCGAGCGTCACTTCTTCCGTTACGAGATGGAGGAACAGCGCGCCGAGCTGTTGCGCCTGGGCGCGGCGGACCTCGACGCGCTCCGTCCCGAGCCGTCGAAGCGGCGAGCGAACATCAAGTAGGCCATCCGCGCATCGACAGCCGAGGTGTCATCCCCGACTTGTTCCGGGATCCAGTGTCTTTGGGCGAAGGCAGGGCGTCGGCCCGACTGGACCCCGGAACAAGTCCGGGGTGACAGCGGTGTGAGCCGGAAAGGCCGTCGTTAAAAGGACTAAGCCGCCTTTACCAGCTTCTGGCGGATCAGGGTTTCCGCAATCTGGACCGTGTTGAGCGCCGCACCCTTGCGCAAATTGTCGGAGACAATCCACATCGACAGGCCGTTCTCGACCGTGGGATCGGTGCGGATGCGGCTGACATAGACCGGGTCCTCGCCGGCGCATTCGACGGGCGTGACGTAGCCCTCGTCGGCGCGGCGATCGATCACGGTGACACCCGGCGCCTCGCGCAACGCGTCGCGGGCGTCGTCCTCGTCGAGCGGCTTCTCGAACTCGACATTCACCATCTCGCCGTGACCGACGAAGGTCGGCACGCGCACGCAGTTGGCATGAACCTGGATGGTCTTGTCGAGAATCTTCTTGGTCTCGACCATCATCTTCCATTCCTCCTTCGTCGCGCCGTCGTCCATGAAGACGTCGATATGGGGAATGACATTGAAAGCGATCTGCTTGGTGAACTGTTCCTGCGTCTTCAGGTCGTTCACGTAGATGCCCTTGGTCTGGTTGAACAGCTCGTCCATCGCCGCCTTGCCGGCGCCCGACGTCGACTGGTAGGTGGAGACGACGACGCGCCTGATCCTGGCGAGGTCGTGCAGCGGCTTCAGCGCCACGACCATCTGGATCGTCGAGCAGTTCGGGTTGGCGATGATGTTGCGCCTGGTGTGCCATTCGAGATCCTGCGGATTGACCTCGGGCACGACCAGCGGCACGTCGGGGTCCATCCGGAAATGGGACGTGTTGTCGATCACGACGCAGCCCGCCTTCGCGGCTTTGGGCGCAAACTCGGCCGATACCTTCGAGCCCGGGGAAAACAGCCCGATATCGGTACCCTTGAAGTCGTACTTCGCGAGGTCCTGCACCTTGAGGATATCGTTGTCGCCGAACGACACCTCGCGGCCGGCCGAGCGCGCCGACGCGAGCGCCACGACCTCATCCACCGGAAACTCGCGTTCGGCGAGGATTTCCAGCATCTCGCGGCCGACATTTCCCGTCGCACCGACGACGGCAACCTTGTAACCCATGATCTTCTCTTTCCTTTAGGCTTCCTTCGGAAGCTTTGTCGCGGTTCCGGCCCGCTTCAATCTAACGCGGGGTATTTAACGATTTTCCGCCCCGTTACAAGCAATACGCAAAACGAAACGAGGCGCCCTCCGGCCGGGAGAGCGCCTCGCTTATCCATGTTCACGCGGCGCCCGCCGGGCGCCGGCGGAAATTAGCTGTCGGGTTTGGTCGTTTTGGTCTCGGTGCTGGCGGTCTGGCCCGGCGCGAGCGTGATCGTCGGCTGTTCCGTCTGCACGGTCTGCTGGTATCCGCCGCAGCTATAGCCCTCGCCCGCCCACGCGGCGGTCGACACGGCAAAAAGCCCGATGGCGGCAAGTCCGAGTACCTTTTTCATATCGAAATCCTTTCGGTTCGAAGACCCGGTCTACGTACGTTAACGCGAGCCCAGCTGGATCGCAATCGGATTCGGACTGTCCCTCTGCCCCGAGGACAGGGCCAGGGCGAGGAGGACTCCGGCAGACCGCCGCGAATCAAGCCGCCAGCTTGTCCAGCTCCGCCGTGATCGCCGCGCCCATCTGCTCGCAGGAGACGAGCTGTTTGCCGTCCTGCATGATGTCGCCGGTGCGCAGGCCCGCGTCGAGGACGTTGCGGACCGCCTGCTCGACGAGATCGGCGTCCTCGCCCATGTCGAACGAGTAGCGCAGCATCATCGCGTAGGACTGGATCATGGCCAGCGGATTGGCCTTGCCCTGGCCGGCGATGTCGGGCGCCGAGCCGTGCACCGGCTCGTAGAGCGCGCGGCGGCGGCCGGATTCGTCCGGCGCGCCGAGGGACGCCGACGGCAGCATGCCGAGCGAGCCGGTCAGCATCGAGGCGACGTCCGACAGCATGTCGCCGAACAGATTGTCGGTGACGATCACGTCGAACTGCTTCGGGTTGCGGACGAGCTGCATGCCGCAGTTGTCGGCCAGCATGTGGCTGAGCTCCACGTCCTGGAATTCGTTGTCGTGCACCCAGGTCGCTTCCTCGCGCCACAGGATGCCGGATTCCATGACGTTCATCTTTTCGACTGAGCAGACGCGGTTATCGCGCTTCTTCGCGAGATCGAACGCGACGCGGCAGACGCGGCGGATTTCCTCGGTCGTGTAGACCTGCGTGTTGACGCCGCGGCGCTGGCCGTCGGGCAGGGTCTCGATGCCGCGCGGCTCGCCGAAATAGACGCCGCCGGTCAGCTCGCGCACGATCAGGATATCGAGGCCGCCGACCAGTTCGCGCTTGAGGCTGGAGGCGTCGGCCAGCGCGTCGAAGCAGATGGCGGGGCGCAGGTTGGCGAACAGCTCGAGGTCCTTGCGCAGTCGCAGCAGGCCCGCTTCGGGGCGGACGTCGAAGCCGATATTGTCCCACTGCGGGCCGCCGACCGCGCCGAACAGGACGGCGTCGGAGTTGAGCGCCGTCTCCATCGTCTCGTCGCGGATCGACACGCCGTGCGCCTCGTAGCACGCGCCGCCGACGAGATCCTCGGTCACGTCGAACGTCACGCTGCGGCGCTTGTCCATCCAGTCGATCAGGCGACGGACCTCGCCCATCACCTCGGGCCCGATCCCGTCGCCGGGCAGCATCAGTACTTTCTTGTTGGCGGCCATCTATGCTTTCTCTCTTCGTCTAGCAAGTCGGGCGGGTGTTACCCCGCCCGTTTCTTCTCACCCTTACGCAGCCCCTAGAGCTGCGCGCCCTGCAGCCACGGCATCTGGCTCTTCCGCTTGTCCTCGTAGGACGAGATCTTGTCCTCGGACTGAAGCGTGATGCCGATGTCGTCGAGGCCTTCGAGCAGGCAATGCTTGCGGAACGGATCGACGTCGAAATCGATCTCTTCGCCGTCGGGGCGGATGATCTTCTGGTTCTCGAGATCGATGCCGATGCGCGCGTTCGCGCCCTTCTTGGCGTCCTCGAGCAGCGCGTCGCGCTGTTCGGGCGAGACCCGGATCAGCAGCAAGCCGTTCTTGAACGAGTTGTTGAAGAAGATGTCGGCGAACGACGTCGAAATGACGCACTTGATGCCGAAATCCTTGAGCGCCCAGGGGGCGTGCTCGCGCGACGAGCCGCAGCCGAAATTGTCGCCTGCGACCAGCACCTCGGCCTTCCGGTAGGCCGGCTGGTTGAGGACGAAGTCCTCGACCTCGGTGCCGTCTTCCTTGTAGCGGACGTCGTTGAACAGGTTCACGCCGAGACCGGTGCGCTTGATGGTCTTGAGAAAGCGCGCCGGGATGATGCGGTCCGTGTCGATGTTGTGATCGGGCAACGGCGCCGCGACGCCGGTGAAGGTTTCGAACTTATCCATGTTTCGTTTCCCCCTTATTCAGCCGCTTCGGCGGTAAGTTCGCGCACGTCGGTCAGGTGGCCGGTGACAGCGGCAGCAGCCGCCATCGCCGGGCTGACCAGATGGGTGCGGCCGCCGGGGCCCTGACGGCCCTGGAAGTTCCGGTTCGACGTCGACGCCGACCGCTCGCCCGGCTCCAGCATGTCGCCGTTCATGCCGAGGCACATCGAGCAGCCCGGCTCGCGCCAGTCGAAACCGGCCTCGATGAAGATCTTGTCGAGACCCTCGGCTTCCGCCTGTTCCTTCACGAGACCGGAACCCGGCACCACCATCGCATAGACGCTGTCGACGACCTTGCGGCCCTTGGCGACCGCCGCGGCGGCGCGCATGTCCTCGATCCGCGAGTTGGTACACGAGCCGATGAAGACCTTGTCGACATGGATATCGGTGAGCTTCATTCCCGCCTCGAGGCCCATGTATTTGAGCGCACCCTCGACCGTCGAGCGCTTGGCTTCGTCGGCAATGTCCGCCGGATTGGGCACGACCGAGCCGATCGGCGCGACCATCTCCGGGCTGGTGCCCCACGAGACGTAGGGCTCGATCTCGGAGGCGTCGAGCTCGACCTCGATGTCGTATCTGGCGCCCGGATCGGAGCGCAGCGTCTTCCAGTATTCGACGGCCTGCTCCCACGCAGCGCCCTTCGGCACCATCGGGCGGCCCTTGAGATATTCGAACGTCTTCCCGTCGGGCGCGACGAGACCGGCGCGGGCGCCCGCCTCGATCGTCATGTTGCAGACGGTCATGCGGCCTTCGATCGACATGTCCTCGA
>JAYQUR010000118.1:0-9277 GCA_038148075.1 Alphaproteobacteria bacterium
TACACATGCATCGGGAACAAGGTCGTTTTCATCACCCCGATCCAGTTGCGCAGGATCATCGGCATCACGACGGCAATCGCGATCACCGCCCGCATGAAGGCGAGCTGCGCCGTCGAATAGTCCGACGACAGTTCCCGGGTGCAAACGGAGGCGAGGGTGTAGCCGATGCCTGCGGTGATCATCCAGAGGGGGCCGGCGACAACCGGGGAAATATTCGCGAACAAGGACACGGAGCTTTTCGGTTCTCTCTCGATTGTCATCCTCGGGCCCGACCCGAGGATCCATGTCTGAGCCCGGGTGGACCCTCGGGTCAAGCCCGAGGGAGACGGTGTTTTACTGATAAACGCCTACGCGTCGCCCACTTTCCGCACATCCGTGTTCGGCGCCACGTCGCTGCGCCGCTGTTGCGCCGAGCGTTCGCCGTTGGCCAGCCAGCCGCCGCGGGCGGCGCGCGCGGCGATCCGGTCCCATTCCTCGGACCAGTCGCCGAGCTCGTAGCCGTGCCACGGCGCTTCGGGTTTCAAAGGCGGCAGGTCGAGCTTCTCCCACAGCACCTTCGCGCGTTCCATGTATTCGCGCTTGGGCAGCGCCACGGGCGCCATGTCGGCCTTGAGCGTCGCGTCGATCAGAAGCGTCGCGTCCTCCGCCAGCACCGACGGCGGGCCGTGCCCGCGCGGGCGGTGCGGGGCGATCTCGCAGTCCGCGGCGAGATTGGCTCGATAGCTCATCGCCCAGAACACGGCGTCGAGATTGTCGGGATCGATGTCCTCGTCGACCGCGATCAAGTATTTCCCGACCGGCCCCTGGAACGACATCGCGCCGTAAAGCGCGCGCCAGATCTCGGTGCGGGCTGTGCCGCGCGCGATCTGGACGACGACCACCTTGCGGAGATTGGTCAGCGGCTCGTGCATGGCGACGCGCGTGACGCCACGGATGCCGAGCTGCGACGTCAGGTGCGCAAGGAACAGCGGCTCGTACGCGACGCGCTTGATGACGGAGGATTCCGACGGCGTCACCTGGCTGATGATCGAGGTGAAGACGGCGTTGGCGCGCCGCGTGATAGCGGTCACCTGGAAGATGAAATTGTATTCCTCGAGATTGATGTGCCCGTGGCTCTCGCCGAACGGGCCCTCCGGCTCGAAATATTCGGTATCGAGCAGCCCTTCGATGACGATTTCGGCTTCGGCGGGGACCAGCAGGTCGACCGTCTTCGCCCGTGCGACGCGGATCGGCGCGCCGACGATACCGCCTGCGACGCCCATTTCGTCGACGCCGAGGGGGAGCTTCTGCGGCCCCACGTACGCCACCGGCGGCGGGCAGCCGACGACCATGGCGATCGGCATCGGCTCGCCCTTCGCCCGGTACTTCTCCCAGTGCGCCGTCCCGCCCTGGCCGAGATTCATAAACAGCTTGAGGCCGATCCGGTCCGGCGCCTTCAACCCGCCGCGATAGGTGCCGAGATTCTGGATGCCGGTGTCGGGATCCTTCGTGATGCAGGCCGTCGCGGTGATGTAGGGCGCACTGTCATAGCCCGGCGTCGAGACCGGCACCGGCAACGCGTCGAGACCGTTGCCGGCGAGGAGCGCATCGCCCTCGACCACGACCTCCTGGCAGGCGGGATCGCTCACCTCGACCGGCGCGATCGGGTTCGCGATCGCATGCGACCAGCAGTCGCCGATCTCGTCGACCGGCTTTCCCATGCCGATGGAATAGATGGCAGCGTTGCCGGCGAGGGCGCCGACCGCGACGGGGATGCCGTAGTCGCGGCCTGCCGCGTCGGTCGGATTGTTGAACAGGAATGCCTTGCGGTCGGGCTCGGCGATGCCGCCACGGAACTGCCAGCGCACCAGCGGCGACAGCTCGCAATCCTTGTCGATCGCAGCGTCGATGGTGGTCAGCAAGCCCGCCGTATCCAGAGCACGCAAGTGGTCCTGCAGGTCGTTGTAGCCGCGCGCCTTCGCGTCGGTCATGCGCCGCGCCCCGACACCTTGCGAAGCAGAGCCGCGACATCGGCGGGCGCGTCGTCGCCCGTCCAGACGACGAACTGGTCGGGCCGGACGAGGATCAGGCGCACGCCGTACTCCTCGCGCCCGCCGTCAAACGTATCGGCGACGCTGACGAACGGGATGCCCACCCCCTGCGCCGCCGCCGCGAACGCCGCGACCGCACCTTCGGGCGCGTCGAGCGCGATCAGGGTGAATCCGGGCGTCAGCGCCTCGAACACGTTGCGCCCGTCGGACAGCACCCGCGACGGCAGGTGGTGGCCGGGCCGGGCCTCGAAGCTGTGATTGCCGTGCGCGCTGCACACCGCGCCGGGCGGGCCGTCGACGACGGACGAGCCCTCGTAGTTGGGTTCGTAGGTCAGGACGCGCGGCGCGGCGGCGCCGGCATGCTCGCTTTCCCACGCCTTTTCGAAGGCCTCGACGTCCTTTTCGGGATTGTATTTCTCGAAGAAGGCCCGATCGGTCTCGATGCGGCCGGCAATGAAATCGCGGCCGGTTTCCTCGAAGATCGGCCGGCGTTCCTCGCTGTAGGTATCCAGCAGCGCCTCGCCGCCCCAGCCCTTGAGCACGGCCTCCAGCTTCCAGCCGAGATTGACGATGTCCTCGAGCCCGTTGTTGAGCCCGTAGCCGCCGTAGGGCGGGTGCGAATGCGCCGCGTCGCCCGCGATGAAGACGCGGCCCACCCGGTAGCGGTCCGCGACGGCGATGCGCAGGTCCCAGAAGCCGACATAGTCGAAATCGCAGTCGAACTCGAACCCGGCGACCCGCTGCAGCAGACCGTGAAAATCGAAATTGTCGCGCGTGGTATCGGCGGGGACCGGCGCGTGGAAGAACCACCCCTCCTCGACGTCGACGCGGCCGAAAAACTCCCAGTAGCCGTGCAGATCCTCGCGCATCACGCGGTAGGTCGACCGGTCGGGGAACTTCTCCTTCAGCACGTCGCTCAACGCGCGCGAGCGGAACACGGCGAGCACCATGAGCTGGTCGTAATCCGCACCGCCGCGTTCGATTTCGATCTGCTCGCGCACGCCCGAATGCGCGCCGTCGCAACCGACCGCGTAGCGGCCCGTCAGCACGGCCTCGCCGTCGCCGCCCTCCTCCCGTACCGTTACGCGCACGCCGTCCGCGTCCTGCTCGACACCCTCGGCGCGCCATCCGAAACGCGCATGAACGTTATCCAGCGTCGCCATCTTGCGGCGCAGGACTTCCTCCATGCGGTATTGGGGCAGGCGTTCGTTCTCGAGGAAGTAATACTGGTTCAGCAACTCGCGCAGCGGCGGCGCGTACCACCAGTCGGTGGTGAGGCTGCCGTAGGCAATGATGCCGTTCATCGGAAACTCGGGCGGCATCACCCGCGCGGCCCGCAGGTCCGCGTCGATCCCCCAGTAGTAGAAATGCTCGACCGAGCGCTGCAGCAGGTTCTGGCCCTTCGGAATCCGTTGCGGCTCCAGCCGGCGTTCGACCAGCGCGCAGGAAATGCCGCGCAGGCCCAGATTGACCGCCAGCGCGACGCCGACGGGCCCGCCGCCGACGATCACGACATCGTATTCTGGTTTCATTCGTCTCCCTCACCCCCGGGCGGATGATGGTCGCTCAAAGCCCGGCAGGCAAGCGGGGCGAACGCGGGACACGACATCCCGCGCTTGATATGATTTGCCCGAAATAGGGGAGAGATGGAATCATGAAAGCGGCGGTAGTCGGCCAGAACGGCTTCGGCATCCAGAACATCGACGAACCCAGACCGGCATCCAACGAGGTACTGGTCAAGGTGAAGGCCTGCGGGCTCAACCGCGCCGACATCATGGTCGCGAGCGGCATGGCGCACGGCCGCGACAGCGGACCGGGAACGACCGTCGGCATCGAGTTCGCGGGCGAGGTGGTCGAGGTCGGCCCGGAGGTTTCGAACGTCAAGCCAGGCGACCGGGTGATGTGCTCGGGAAGCGGCGGATGGGCCGAATACGCCACCGCCGACTGGGGCCGCACGGTGCCGCTGCCGGCCAACAACATGACCTGGGCGCAGGCATCCACCTTGCCGGTCGCGCTGCAGACCATGCACAACGCCATCGTCACCGCCGGCCGGTTCAAGGCGGGCGAAGCCGTGATGATCCAGGGCGCGAGCTCGGGCGTCGGGCTGATGGGCCAGCAGATTGCCAAGGCGATGGGCGCATCGCTGGTCGTCGGCTCGTCGACCAACCCGGAGCGTCGTGCGCGGCTGACCGAGTTCGGCGCGGATCTCGCCGTGGATTCGCGCGACGAAAGCTGGGTCCAGCAGGTGCTCGACGCGACCAGTGGCAAGGGCGTCGACCTGATCGTCGACCAGATTTCCGGCTACGTCGCCAACCAGAACCTGGCGGCAACAAAGATTCTCGGGCGCATCGTCAATGTCGGACGCCTCGGCGGCTTCACCGGCGAGTTCAACTTCGACCTGCACGCCATGCGCCGCATCGACTATATCGGCGTCACCTTTCGCACGCGTTCGGTCGAGGAAGTCCGCGACATCGTACAGGCGATGCAGAAGGATCTGTGGGGCGCTGTCGAGGCGGGCGAGTTGACCCTACCCATCGACAGCGAGTTCGCCTTCGACGACGTCGTCGACGCGGTCGAGCACATGCGCGCCAACCAGCATTTCGGGAAGATCGTACTCAACATCGAGTAGGTGCAATGACGGCGACGGTGGAGCTTCCGGTCTGGCTGGTCGTTCTCGCAGCGATTTTTCATCGGCTTCGCCGCCGTCACGCATCTCTTCATGCCCGGATTGCGCTGGTTCATCCGGCGCAGGGTCGAACATGTCATCGGCGACATGAATGCGCGGCTGAACGTCGAGCTGCCCCCCTTCATGCTGGCGCGACGCAACGCGCTGATCGACCGGCTGGTCTACGACCCCGAAGTGATGGAAGCGATCGGCGAGGAGGCGGCGCGCTCCGGCGCTCCCCGCGAGGAAATCGCGCGCAAGGCCGAAGGCTACGTTCGCGAGATGGTTCCGGGCTTCAACGCCTATTTCTATTTCCGCATCGGCTACTGGATGGCGCGAAAGTTCCTGAGGTTCTTCTATCGCGTCCGGATCGGGCACAACGACGAAACGAACCTGACCGAGCTGGGCCCGAAATCGACCGTCGTGCTGGTGATGAACCATCGCAGCAATTTCGACTACCTGCTGGTCACCTATCTGGCGTCCCGGCACTCCGCAATCTCCTATGCGGCGGGAGAATGGACGCTGTTCTGGCCGATGGGCCCGTTGCTTCGCGCGATGGGCGCCTATTTCGTCCGGCGCGGAGACGACGACCCGCTCTATCGTCGCCTCCTCCTCCGGTACGTGGAGCTCGCGATCGAGGGCCAGGTGCCGCAGGGCATTTATCCCGAGGGCGCGCTGTCCCGCGACGGCGCGTTGCAGCCGCCCAAGCTCGGTTTGCTGGACTACATGACGCGGAACTTCGATCCGTCTGGCGACCGGGACATCGTCTTCGTGCCCGTCGGGATCAATTACGAGCGGGTGGTAGAGGACGAAGACCTGCTCAACCATCGCGACGAAAACATGATCAGCAAACGCGGCACGCTTTTCGTCCTGCGCTCGGCGCTCGGCTTTTTCCTCCGGTCCACGCCGCAGCTCGCCTTCCAGCGCCGCGTTCGCTTCGGACGCGCCTGCGCCAATTTCGGCCCGCCGGTATCGTTCGGCAGATGGGTGGATGCGCGGGGCGTCGACCTCCGAACGATGGACCGCAAGGACCGGTTTCGGGAAATCGCGGTCCTCGCGGATCACCTGATGGATCATATCGCGCGCCTGATCCCGGTATTGCCGCTTTCGATTGTCGCGACCGCTTTCTGGCAGGCGGGCGACGATAGCCTGACCGAAGAGGAGTTGAAAACGCGGGCGCACAAGCTCGTCACGGCGTTCGATACGACGGCGGCCCACGTCTATCTGCCGTTCGGACAGGAGGAACTCGCCCTGGAGGACGGGCTCAGGCGGCTTGTTATCCGGAAGATGGTGATCGAAACGGAACCCGGCCGATACGTCGCAAACCGGAAGAAACGCGACCTGCTCGCTTTCTATGTCCGTCCCGTGCTCCATTTCCTTCCCGCTGGACCGGCAGGGGCCGAATGAGCCAATTGGCCGCATCGTTCCGACGGCGTCGCCTCGCTTAGAATGCGAACGATGAAAAATCCGGAATCCCGTTCTTCCCAACCCCGGCTGCATGCGGAGGATTTTTCCGACCGTCTCCTGCGGTCACCGCTGGGCGCGGCGGTGGCGCGCCCGTGGTTCGATGCGGCCACGCTGAAGCTCCTGTCGCGCTGGTTCTTCCCGCTTTCCCGTCTGTGGGCGGCGGCGAGGGATGCGGACGGCTCGATAGAGCGCTTCTACGACCGCGTCCCCATGACGCCCGTCCCGGAACTGAACGACAGGTTGCGCGAAGCGCTCGACCGTTTCGAAACGCAGCGGGAATCCGTCAACGCGCTCGAACAGCGCTGGCAAGAGGCGTTTTTCGGACCGACGGAACTGAGCGAGCGCCATCTTGTGCCGGTCGAGGCGGCGCGCCGAGACCGGCGCCATTCCTACAACGCCACCAGACGTCATTTCCGCTTCCTTCTGCGCGGCGGCAAGGTCCCGATGATCAGGTGGGAAACGCCGTCGCCGGACGATGTCGCCGCCGACTACGACAACGCGCTCGCAAGCCCGGAAAGCGCCTATCCCGTTCCCGATCCGATGCCCGAGATAGAGGTTTCCAGATCGGTTCCGGGACCGGTCGGCCGGGAGTTCTGGATTCGCTTTCCCTCGCCGTCCGCGCGGATGGGCGATCTGGCCTATGCGCGGGTTTACGAGCCCCACGACGCGGTCGATCCCCCGACGCTGATTTTCGGCCACGGTGTCTGCGTGGAGTTCGACCACTGGCACGGAATGGTCGACGAGGTTTTCGAATTGTGCCGTATGGGAATCAGGGTCGTACGCCCGGAGGCGCCTTGGCACGGGCGGCGTTTGCCGGACGGCCGCTACGGCGGAGAGGCCTTCGTCGCATTGGCGCCGCGCGGCGCGCTCGACATTTTCGCCGCGGAACTGCCGGAATGGGCCGTGCTGATCGACTGGTGCCGCCGGACGGGAGCCGGGCCTGTCGCCATCGGCGGCAGCAGCATGGGCGCGCTAGCGTCGCAGCTTCTCGCGACCCGCGCGCGCCACTGGCCGGAGCGCCTGCAGCCGGACGCGATGCTCCTGATAACGCACTGCGGCCGGCACGAAGATGCGGCCGTCAACGGACTCCTCGCAAAGGCCTGGGGGATCGACCGGGCGGTTTCGGCGGCGGGCTGGACGCCGCAGATGCTGCACAGATACGTGAGCCTGCTCGACCCGGAAGGCCCGCCCGTCATGGCGCCGGAAAACATCGTCTCGGTGCTTGGCAGCAAGGACCGGGTGACCCCGTTTACCAGCGGCGAACCTCTCATCGCGGAATGGAAGCTGCCGCCGGAGAACGCCTTCGTCTGGCGCAACGGGCATTTTACGGTGCCGCTGGCGCTCGCCAGAAATCGGGAGCCGCTCCGCCGGTTCCGTCAGATCATGACCCGTCTTGCCGACTCCGGCCGTTAGGCCGCCGTCTTCAACAGGTCCGCCGCCTTTTCGGCGATCATGATGACCGGCGCGTTGGTGTTGCCGCCGACGATCGTCGGCATGATGGACGCGTCCGCGACCCGAAGCCCCTCGATCCCGCGCACGCGAAGATCGTGACCGACGACCGCCGCCGGATCGGTGTCCGGGCCCATCTTGCAGGTGCCGACGGGGTGGAAAATCGTGCTGGCGGTATCCCGCGTCCAATCGGCAAGCGCCTCGTCGCTGTCGAAGGTGCGTCCCGGCATCCGTTCCGGACCGCGCAGCCCGTCGAACTGCGGCGAGTCCATGAGCCGGCGCACCTCGCGGTAGCCTCGGACCAGCACGTCTAGATCGCGCGCGTCGGTGAAGAAGCGCGGATCGATCACCGGCCGCTCGGCCGGATCGGCCGACGCGAGGCGGATTTCGCCCCGGCTCTCGGGTCGCAGCAGGACGGCGCTGGTGCTGAAACCGTGACCCCAGCCGATCAGCCGGCCGTTCTGGCCGCGCTTGCCGGGCACGAACACGATCTGGATGTCGGGCCGGTCGAGGCCCGCACGCGTGCGGATGAAGCCGCCGCCCTCGACGAGGTTGCTCGACCAGAACCCCTTGCGGCGCAGCAGGTAGTTCGCCGCCTGCACGGCGTGGCGCGGCAGGGTGCGGAGGGAGATGCCGTAGGAAAGCGCACTCGGGCTGTCGTATTCGATGCGCGTCGCGATATGGTCCTGCAGGTTGCGTCCGACGCCGGGCAAGTTGCGGACGACGGGAATTCCGAGCCCCGCCAGCGCCGTGCCGTCGCCGATGCCCGACAGCATCAGGATCTGCGGCGAGGCGATGGCCCCGGCCGCAAGCACGATTTCGCGGCGCGCCGAGATCGTCTCCCGCACCCTGCCACGCACGATCTCGACGCCGGCCGCCCGATTGCCGTCGAAGGCGATGCGCTCGACGCGGGCGTCCGTGACGACGAGCAGGTTAGGCCGATTGCGCGCCGGCGCGAGGAATGCCGAGGCGGTAGACCAGCGCCGCCCGTTCTTCTGCGTGACCTGGTGGATGCCGAAGCCGTCCTGTTCGGCCGCGTTGAAATTTTCGGTCCGGCGGTACTGCAATTCCTCGGCGGCAGCGCAGAGGTTCTGGTGCAACGGACTCGGGCGGTCGACGAAGGTGACGTTGAGCGGACCGCCGGTACCATGCAACGGATCGTCGCCGAACTGCTCGTTGTTCTCGGATTTCCGGAAATAAGGCAGTACGTCGTCCCAGCCCCAACCCGCGTTTCCGGCCTCAGCCCAGTCGTCGTAATCGAGCCGGTGGCCGCGGATATAGACCATGCCGTTGATCGAGCTCGACCCGCCGAGCACGCGCCCGCGGGGAATATAGACCGCAGCGCCGCCCATCTTCTCCTGCGGGGCGGTTTCGAACCGCCAGTTGAGCGCCTTGTGGCGCATCAGCATGAAAAGCGTCGCAGGTATGTGGATGAACGGGTTGCGGTCGCGCGGCCCCGCTTCCACCAGGCAGACGGTTACGGCGGGATCCTCGCTGAGCCGGGCCGCCAGCACGCAGCCGGCCGAGCCGCCGCCCGCGATGACGAAATCGTATTCCCCGGTCATGCGGCCTGCGTGGCCGCCCCCGGAGCATCCTCCCGGCAGGTCGTCCGGCGGACGTCGCGGACGGCATTGCGGTCATCGTAGGGCGTCGCGCGGTGCATGGT
>JAYQUR010000119.1:0-9264 GCA_038148075.1 Alphaproteobacteria bacterium
TAAGGATTTCAATCACATCCAGAATTTAGCATAATTTTCTCAAAATGGGGATTTTTTATGGTATTGTAATTCTTATTATTCCATTTTTGCACTTTATGAACGTATTTTTTTCTAACTTTTTCGGTTATTCGGATTGATTTTTCAAAAACTGTCGTCTAACTAGTCGTCATCGACGGAACGGTTTCGGGATAGTGATCCCGATCCGGTTCGTGGAACCGAAACAGGACGACCCGGATGCGCCACCTTCCCGCTTTCTTCGACATCGCAGGCAAAGTCTGCGTCGTCGTCGGGGGCGGCGAAGTTGCCGCAAGAAAGGTCGCCCTTCTGGAGCGTGCCGGTGGCCGCGTTCGTGTGATTTCACCCGAACTCGTCCCTTCCCTGTCACACGGCGTGGCTGCCGGCCGTACCCAGCATATCGGTTCCGGGTTTTCGCCCGACCATCTCGACGGCGCGACGGTCGCGATCGCGGCCACCGACGACCGCGCCGTGAACGCCCGCGTCTCGTGGGAAGCGCGTCGGCGGAATATTCCGGTCAACGTGGTGGACGATCCGGCGCTCTGCAGTTTCCAGGTCCCGGCGATCGTGGATCGCGATCCGGTGCTGATCGCCATCTCCACGGGCGGCGCTTCGCCGGTGCTGGCCCGCTGGGTCCGCGGCCGGATCGAGCGCACCCTGCCCGCATCTCTCTCGTCGCTCGGCAGTCTCGCCCAGCGCTGGCGCAAGACCGTCCGCGACCGGCTGCCGTCTTTGCCGGCGCGCAGGCTGTTCTGGGAGAATCTGTTCGACGGCCCCGCGGCGCATCTCGCGCTCGCAGGCCGCAGCGACGACGCCGACCGCGCCCTCTCCGATCATCTCGATGCCTCCGGCCCGGTTCCGGGCGCCGTCCATCTCGTCGGTGCCGGCCCGGGCGATCCAGACCTGCTGACGCTCCGCGCGCATCGATTGCTGCAGGGCGCGGACGCGATCGTCTACGACGGGCTCGTGTCCGACGGCGTTCTCGATCTCGCGCGACGGGATGCCGCCATGATCTGTGTCGGCAAGGCGACCGGCGCGCACGCGATGGCGCAGGATGACATCAACGCGCTTCTCGTCCGACTCGGCCGCGAGGGCAAGCAGGTCGTCCGGCTGAAGGGCGGGGATGCGTTCGTATTCGGGTGCGGCGGCGAGGAGATGCCCGCCGTCCGTGCCGCCGGTCTCGTCTGCCACGTCGTCCCCGGCATCACGGCCGCGGCCGGTATCGTCGCGGCGACGGACGCCCGTTCCGCCGGCGCGCTCGAACTGGCGTGCACCGGCTGAGAAATACGCACATGACCAGCAAAGTAGTTACCGCCAACCGCCTGGCCGACGGGCTCGTCGTCTATCTCGGGTTCGCCGGATGGACCGAAGACATGCACCTCGCGCGGCGCGCCAATGACGTCGAGTCCCAGGAAGAATTGCTGGCGCTCGCCGGCAAGGCGGTCGCCGCCAACGAAGTCGCGGACGCCTGGCTGATCGACATCGACGTCGACCGGGCCGTACGCCGTCGCGAACGTATCCGTGCTTCGGGTCCGACGGTCCGTCCCGACCTCGGATACCAGGCCGCACGGAGCGCCTGACCATGTACCGTTACGACGAATTCGACCGCACCTTCGTCACCGAACGCGTCGGTCAGTTCCGCGACCAGGTGCAGCGCCGACTGAACGGCGAGTTGACCGAAGACGAGTTCAAGCCGTTGCGGCTGATGAACGGACTCTACCTGCAGCTTCACGCCTACATGCTGCGGGTCGCGATCCCCTACGGCACGCTGTCGAGCCGCCAGATGCGAAAGCTCGCCCACATCGCGCGGACCTACGACAAGGGTTACGGCCATTTCACGACGCGCCAGAACATCCAGTTCAACTGGCCCAAGCTCGTCGACACGCCGGACATCCTCGACGAACTCGCAGCGGTCGAGATGCACGCGCTGCAGACGTCGGGCAACTGCATCCGCAACGTGACGGCCGACCAGTATGCCGGCGTGGCGCGCGACGAGATCGAGGACCCGCGCATATGCGCCGAAATCATTCGCCAGTGGTCGACGCTGCATCCCGAATTTTCGTTCCTGCCGCGCAAGTTCAAGATCGCCGTGACTGGGGCCGAAACGGACCGGGCGGCGGTCAAGGTGCACGACATCGGTATCGCGATGCTCCGCAACGACGCGGGCGCGGCGGGCTTCCGCGTCGATGTCGGCGGCGGCCTCGGTCGGACGCCCATCGTCGGCGAGACGGTGCGGGAATTCCTGCCCAAGCAGGACCTGCTGGCCTATCTCGAGGCGATCCTCCGCGTCTACAACACGCTCGGCCGCCGCGACAACATCTACAAGGCGCGCATCAAGATCTTCGTCCAGTCGGAAGGGATCGATCGGTTCCGCGAGATGGTCGAGGCGGAATTCGCGCAGCTTCGGGGCGGCTCGCTTGATCTGCCGCAGAGCGAGATCGCCCGCATCCGCGCCTATTTCGCACCGCCGCCCTACGAGACGCTCGACGAGCAGCCGGAAGAGCTCCGAGAAGCGCGACGCGCCGACGCCGAGTTCGACGCCTGGGTGGCGACCAACACCGCACCGCACAAGGTTCCCGGCTACGCCATCGTCAATATTTCGCTCAAACCCGTCGGCGGTATTCCGGGGGACGCGTCAGCCGAGGAGATGGAAGCAGTCGCCGATCTCGCCGACCGCTACTCCAACGGCGAGATCCGCGTCGCCCACGAATAGAATCTGACCCTGCCCGACGTTCGTCAGAAGGACCTGTTCGATCTCTGGCTGTCGCTCAATATCCACGGTCTGGCGACGGCGAACATCGGCCATGCCGGCGACATCATCGCCTGCCCCGGCCTCGACTACTGCGCGCTGGCGAATGCGCGGTCGATCCCGGTCGCGCAGAACATCAGCCAGCGTTTCGCCGACATGCGGCGCCAGCACGAGATCGGCCGCCTGTCGATCAACATTTCCGGCTGCATCAATGCGTGCGGCCATCACCACATCGGCAATATTGGCATTCTCGGCGTCGAGAAGAACGGCGAGGAGTTCTACCAGATCACCCTCGGCGGCCGTGCCGACGAGAACGCCGCAATCGGCCGCATTGTCGGCCCCGGTTTCGCGTTCGAACAGGTGCCGGATGCCGTCGAGACCGTCGTGAACACCTATCTCTCGCTTCGTGAGGACGAGGACGAGAGCTTCGTCGACGCCTATGCAAGGCTCGGCGAGGAACCCTTCAAGGAGGCCCTCTATGCCGCTCGTTAAGGACAAGCAGATCACCGCGGATTCATGGACCCATATCGCGGACGCCGAGGACCTGCCGCTCGACGGCCCGGTCATCGTCAGCGCCGACCGCTGGCTTTCGGACCGGGAGTCGCTGGTCCACAGAAGCGGCGAGATCGGCATCCGGCTACGCAACGACCAGTCGCCGGAGGACATCGCGGAGGACCTGCACCGGTTCGGCGTCGTCGCGCTGGAATTTCCCGCGTTCAAGGACGGCCGCGCCTATACCCAGGCCCGCCTCCTGCGCGAACGCTACCGGTTCGACGGGGAGGTTCGCGCGTTCGGCGACGTGCTGCGCGACCAGCTCCTGTTCATGCATCGCTGCGGCATCGATGCCTTCGAGATTCGCAAGCAGGCGGATGCGGAGGCGTTCGAGAAGGCGATCGGGGAGATCAGCGTCTTCTACCAGCCGGCGGCCGACGCCCGCGTGCCGGTAAGCGCGGCCCGCGTCTCCGCGGTCGCGAGCTGGGCCTACTGACCGAAAGCTGAAACGGCGCGCGGGGATTCGCCTATACTTCCCGCGCATGGCGCACGCGCATACCCATTCGCACTCTCAAGGGGCTAACGGCGGCAACGAAGCCCGCCTAGCCATTGCGGCCGCGATCACCGGCCTGTTCATGGTCGCCGAGATCGCGGGCGGCATTATCTCCGGGTCGCTGGCGCTGATCGCCGACGCCGGCCACATGCTGACGGATTTCGCGTCGCTGACGCTCGCCTGGTTCGCCTTCCGTCTCGCCCGCAAGCCGGCCGACTGGAAGCGCACCTACGGTTTCGACCGCTTCCAGGTCATCGTCGCCTTCGCCAACGGCATCACGCTGTTCCTTGTCGCCGGCTGGATCGTCTATGAAGCGATCGAGCGGCTGACAGAGCCCGTGGAAATCGTCGGCCCCGTGATGGCCGCGGTTGCGGCGGCCGGCCTCGTCGTAAACATCGTAGTCTTTCTCGTGCTGCACGGCGCCGACCGGAACAATCTCAACATCCGCGGCGCCGCGCTCCACGTGCTCGGCGATCTGCTGGGTTCGGCCGCCGCGCTGATCGCCGCGGGCATCGTCATCCTGACCGGATGGACGCCGATCGATCCGATCCTGTCCGTCCTCGTCGCGCTGCTGATCCTGCGCAGCGCATGGCGGGTGGTCGCGGAATCCGGCCATATCCTGCTCGAAGGGACACCTGAAGACCTCGACGTGGGCGAGATCGTCTCCGACCTGATCGAAAATGTCGACGGCGTCGAGAGCGTTCACTACGTCCATGCCTGGTCGATTACCCAGGAACGGCGGATGCTGACGCTCGACGCCAAAGTAGACCCGTCGCTCCCGGGCGGCGCGGCCATTGCCGCCATCAAGGGGCGCCTGCACGACCGTTTCGGCATCGACCATGCGACGGTCGAGATCGAACGGCCCGAAACGCCTTGCTGATCAGTTCATCTTCACGTCGTCGCCCGCGATGTACCGCGCGCCCTCGCCCGTCAGCAGGCGACGGACATTCTCGGCGGCGCGGCGCGCGGACCCGATCAGCGCGTCGGGGACCATCGCCGAATTGTGGGGAGACCCGATAACGTTCGGCAGCGACAGGAAATCGTGCCGGGTTTCGAACCGGCCGTGCCGGACCGGTTCGATCCACCAGGATTCGAGGCAGGCGATGAAATGCGGATTGGCAAGGAGATGCGCGTAGAGCGCGTCCTCGTCGACGATTTCACCGCGCGCGACGTTGATCAGCACGGCGTCGTCCTTCATGCGGGCGAGCGCTGCCGCATCGATAAGGCCATCCGTTTTCGTCGTCAGCGCGAGCGTGACAACCACGAAATCGCTCCGTTCGAGTACGCCGCCGACATCGTCCAGCGTGCCGACGAATTCAACATCTTCGTCCGTATCGCCGCTTCTGTTGATCACGTGTAGGCGGAGGCCGAGCGGGCGCATCAGGTCGGCAACGGCGCGGCCGGCTTCCCCGAACCCCAGGATGCCGCATACCGCGCCCCTTACCTGCTTGGTCGCGACGAACTGGTTGAAGGCGCCGGCTTGCATTTCGAGATGCTCGCCGCGCAGCCGCTTCGCGCCGGCCAGCGCCATCGCCAGAACGTGCTCGGCCATGGGTGCGGCAAAGGCGCCCGCGTTATAGGCGACAGGAATGCCTTCCGGCAGTTCGCGGAGCGGGAGGTAGTCGATCCCCGCCGTCATGCACTGGAGCAATTCGCAAGAGGAGAGCTGCGCCAGACACTCCGGACCGAGGTCGCGCCACGGGTGGTAGGTCATCACGGCGCGCGCATCCCGAAGAACCGTCGCCTGCCGTTCCGGATCGAGATCGGGAAGGAACGCCACCTCGGCGATCCCGGCGAGTTCATCCCGGATCGCCGCCAGCGCTTCGGCTTGCGGCAGTTTCGAGACGACGACGACGGGAAGGCTCATAGGCCGCGGATCAGACGCGGAACTCGCTGAAGACCTCTTCGGGGAACAGCTCCTCGATCTCGACCTTGCGCTGGCAGACGCCCTGCTCATAGCCGTATTGCAGGAACGCCTCGAGCGTCGTCCGGTTCTTTTCCACGCCGTAGGGAAAGAAGTCGTCGCCGAAAAGCTTTCGCGCCTTCTGCGCGCCTTCGTAGCACCACGCATAGGGCACGCGCGTTGCGGTCATTTCCTGCACGCGGAACAAGGCGCGGTCCTTCGCTTCGGTGAACGCCTTCAGGAGGTTCATGGCGATCCAGCGGTTGGCGCGGAACGTGTCTCCCCGCATCGCGATCACGTGCATGATCGGGAAGATGCCGGTGTCCTTGTAGTACTGCTCCTCGATTTCCTGATAGTTCGGATAGAGGTGCACGATGGTGTCCTCGCCCTCCTCCACCGGTCCCGGCGGATGCGCCGACATCACGCAGTCGATCTCGCCGTCGAGCAGCATGCCGGTCAGCGACTTGGTCGGCTCGGAGCGGTATTTCACGCCGTCGGGAAGCTTGAGCTTCACCTTCTCGACGCGGCCCGGATCGTTGACGCCGGCCTGAACCCATTCGATTTCCTGCAGCGGGACGCCGACGTTGTGAACGAGCCAGCCGCGCGTATAGATCGACGCGGTCTGCGCCCATTCGGGAATGCCGATCTTCTTGCCGCGGAGGTCTGACGCATCCTTGATGTCGCTTCCGGGAAGGACGAACAGCGAGGACTGGCGGAACACGCGGGACGGAAAGACGGGAATCGCGGTGATGCTGTCGTCGTCCTGCGACTTGAGGGCGATGTACTTGCCGAACGACATCTCCGAAACGTCCCATTCGCGGAACTTGATGAAGCGGAAGAACGTCTCCTCGATCTGCAGGTTCAGATACCGGAGATCGATCCCCTCGGCCTTGATCTCGCCGCGGGTGAATTCGCGCGTGTGTTCGTAGTCGCTCGCGGCGTAGGTGAGAGTCAGATCGGACATGTAGAAGCTTCCCGTTCGCTGTTTTCTTCTGGGTGACCCGTGGCGCGACTATAGCGTCGCCGAACGAAACCGGGGCCGAAAATCGGCCCCGGAAACGTTATCAGGCGCGGCCCGCCTTGCGGTCCAGCTCGTCGCCCCAATCGGCGATGCCGTTCAGGTAATGATCCCAGACCATCAGGTTGTCCGCGCACGCCTTGACGACCTGCTCTTCCATCTTCAGCTCGGTCGCGTACTTGGCGACGTTCTTCCAGCCGAGATCGGAATGGATGACGTCTGCTTCGCCGTGATAGCCGAAGAAGACCAGATCCTGATCGCTCAGGCCGAACAGCTTCTTCCACTTTGCGTGCTCGCTGCCGAACCAGCCGCGCTTTTTCACGAGGCCCCTGCCGTAGCCGGGGATGTTCGCGCGCTCGGCGCAGGTGTTCGCAACCAGGCCTTCGAGCCAGTGGGTATGGCTCATCAGCGCTTCCCAGGACAGCCAGCACATCTTGGTCGAATTCAGAAGCGGCGCGTTGCGGATCTTCTGGCGCGTGAGACCGACCTTGATGCCGAGATCCTCAAGCACCTTCCAGTGGGGCTCGCCTTCGTAGAACTCGTCGTCGGCGATGATTTCCTCGGTGCAGGCCTGCAGGATGCCGAGCTTCACGTCCCAGATCGGGCAGTTCGTCGCGACGCGCAGCTTGAGGACCGAGTTGCGCTGACGCGTGTTCTGGCGGTGCTGCATGACGAAGGCGTGCGCGCGCCCGATGGTCAGCGGCTCGTTGATCAACCGGTTGTTCTTGGAATAGTTGTCGACGACCTTGTCGAGGGCGGCGATTACCGATTTGGCGCTCATGGGTTCTCCCTTTCGTTTGGTGGGCACGTTGTGGCTTAGGGACCGGCCCATATCAAAGATAGTTGGACGATACGTGCTATTCAGAAACGTTATGGGCGGGGCGGCTGCTCTTCGACCTATGCCTTGCGAAGACTTCCCTCGCTGTCCTCGATGCTTTCGGAGATAACGGCGTCGATCGCCTCGCGGACGGCCCGCGCAGCATTGTTTTCGATGAAGGACGCCGCGTAGGCGAGATGCAGCGTCCGGGACACGCGGGGCTTCACGATCTGCGCCGCGGCCACGATCCCCGCCGCAACGGACCGCTGGACGGTCGCCAGCGGCAGCATCGACCAGCCCAGACCGCCCTCGACGAGCTCGCGCATCGTCGACACGGAATCGATCTCGAAGGCGACGTCGATTTCCGTCCCCTTTTCGCGCGCGATGCTCTCCACCCAGTCCCTCAAGCCGAATCCCCGGCTCGGAAGGATCAGGCGCTTCTTCGCCGCTTCCGTGAAGGACACGGTTTCGCCCAGCTTTCCCTCCGAAACCGGTCCGACGAGATAGAGGTCTTCGGTCAGCAGCGGCTCGGTCGAGATTCCGGTCACCGCGGTGGGGTTGTAGGTAAAGCCCATGTCCAGCGAGTTTTCGCCGAGACGGCGCATGATCTCCTCGCTCAGCCCCTCGAGGATGTTGAGCGACACGTCGGGATACGCTTCCTTGCAGGCGCGGACGAGGCGGGTCGCAAGGATTGCGCTCGCCGTCGGCGTGATGCCGATGACGATCTCCCCCCTCGGCGGACCGAGCAGGTCCGTCACCTCGCGTTTCGCCTGCTCGACCTGCTTGAGAATGGCGTTCGCATGCTTTAGCAGGACGGCGCCCGCTTCCGTCGGCTCGACGCCCCGCGAATGCCGTCGCAGCAAGGACACGCCAAGCTCGTCCTCCAGTTTCTTGATCTGAAGTCCGAGCGCCGGCTGCGCGATGCGGACGCGATCGGCAGCCTTCGTGAAGCTTTTCGCCTCGACGATCTCGGAAAAGTATCGAAGTTGCCTGATATCCATGGGGCCCGGTCCGGTATATGTATTCGATATACCATTTGTCCGTTCCATATCGCAACGAGATTTGAAGAAGCCCCCGGTCGATACGAACCCGGCTTAGATAACCGGTTCTCCCTTCACCGTGATCCGGCGCATCATGCGTCTCTCGCCCGGGTCGAAGAATGTCCGCGCGTGGTTGGAGCAGCGATTGTCCCACATCAGCAGGTCTCCCACGCGCCAGACGTGTTCGTAGAGGAACCTCGGTTCCTCGTTCAGGTCGAACATCGTCTTCAGCAGCGCGTCGCTTTCCTCTCGCGGAAGTCCCTCGATGTAGTCCGTCATAAGCCGGTTGACGTAGAGCGCCTTGCGGCCGGTTTCCGGGTGCGTCCGCGCGACCGGATGGGAATATTGCGGCGCGTCGGGATTGATATGCTCGCCCCGCGCCGTCGGATTGCCGGCATAATCGTAGATGTTATGGGCTTTCAGGCCGTCGAGCCGCGCACGAACCTCGTCGGGCAGCGCTTCCCAGACGAGATAGTTGTTCGAGAAAATGGTGTTGCCGCCGGTCGGCGGGACCTCCATCGCGTACAGCATCGAGGCGCGCGCCGGGATTTCGTAGTAGCACTGGTCGCCGTGAAACCACATCTCGCCGTCCTCGAGAGCGGTCGCGTAACCGCTGTCTCGGACGTTCGTGATCATCATCGTGTGCGACATCGCCTTGTTGGCCTGCTTTCCGGTCC
>JAYQUR010000120.1:0-9242 GCA_038148075.1 Alphaproteobacteria bacterium
GCCGGATTCTGAAGCGAAACGGCAAGCTTCGCTACCGTGGCCTCCGCGACAAGATGGAAGAACTGGCCAAGTCCGGCCGACGCATTCTCAAGGGGGTGAAGCACGCTGCCTGACCCGCGCGGCATGTCGTCCGTCGATGCGTCCGGAATCGGCCGTCGTCTGTACAGAAGATTGCGCGTCGTCCATCCTCCCCCGCCATGTCGCATCTGAACTACTTTCCCGCGGACTACCGCTCCGGCCGGGCCGCCTTCTTGGCCGCCGCCGAGAAAGCCGGTGCGACGGTCGAGACATTATCCGCGGGCACGAAAGGTCCCGACGGAGACGACGTCTTCACCGACGTCGCACTGCTGGGCGATCCGGATACGCCACACCTCCTGCTGTGCAACTCGGCGACGCACGGTGTCGAAGGGTTCTGCGGATCCGGCATCTTTAGCGGCTGGCTCGACAGCGAGGCGGGGAACGGCCTTCCCGGCAACGTCCGCGTCGTTCTGATCCACGCGCTCAACTGCCATGGTTTCGCGTGGCTGCGGCGGGTGACCGAAGAGAACGTCGATCTGAACCGGAACTTCGTCGATCACGCGGCGGGACATCCGAAAAACGCGGAATACGGCAAACTCCACCCGGTCGTTCTGCCCGACGACTGGGAGACAAAGACGGTCGAGGCGTCGAAGGCGAAGCTCGAGGCCTATGCGTCGAAGCATTCGCTCTACAAGCTACAGTCGGTCCTGACAGGCGGGCAGTACGATCATCCGGACGGCATCTTCTACGGCGGCAGGGAACCCACCGCAGCCCACAGCCGATTCATGGAGATCGTCGAGAAGCATGTCGTGGGCGCGGAGCACGTTCTGTTCCTCGATTGGCACACCGGGCTCGGTCCCTACGGTACCGGCGAATTGCTCGGCATGACGAGGCCCGGCAGCGCGCACGGCGACCGCGTGAACGCATGGTTCGCGAACGGGCTGGAGACGCCGGCGGAGGGCAACTCGTCATCGGCTCCGCTGACGGGAACGATCGGCTCGGGCCTCCGCCGTCGTCTCGACGGCACGGAAACAGGCGTGACCAGCCTCACCGTCGAATTCGGAACCTATTCCGTCCGGGAGGTCCTGATGGCGCTGATCGCCGACAACTGGCTGCACGCCAGGGGCAACCCGGACAGCGAATTGGGTCGCGCTATCAAGGCGCAGGTCCGCAAGGCCCTCTACCCCGACGAGGACGACTGGAAGGAGCTTGTCTGGGTGCGCGGCCGCCAGATCATGCGCCGGGGCATTCGCGGGCTGGGCGCGCTCGAAACATAGGCCCGCGTCACCCCTTGCCGAGATAGGCCGCCTGGACGCGTTCGTCCTCGGCCAGCGCCGCCGCAGTGTCCGTTCCGACGATACGTCCGTTCTCGAGCAGATAGCCGCGGTCGGAAATCTCGAGACTGCGCCGGGCGTTCTGTTCCACGAGAAGAACGCCGATGCCCGTTTCGCTGACATGCGACAGAGACCGGAACAATTCTCCGCACAACAACGGCGACAAGCCGAGCGATGGCTCGTCGAGCAACAGGATATCCGGCGACGACATCATGGCGCGGCCGATGGCGACCATCTGCTGCTCGCCGCCGCTCATCGTGCGCGCGATCTGCTTCCGCCGTTCCGCGAGGACCGGAAAAAGCGCATAGACGCGCTCGAAATTTCCTTTTTCGTGGTCGCGCGCGCGTTTCGGATTCGCGCCTAGGACGAGATTTTCCTCGACGCTCAGGTCGCCGAAGATGCCGCGCCCCTCCGGGACGAGCGTAATGCCCGCCTCGACGATCCGATGCGGCGGAAGCGCCGAAATATCTGCGCCGTCGAGCGTCACGCGCGACGACGGCGATTTCGGAACAAGCCCCGAAACGGCCTGGAGCATCGTACTCTTGCCGGCGCCGTTGGCGCCGAGCACGACCACGATCTCGCCCTTCGCGACGTCGAGAGAAACGCCGTCCAGCGCCTGATGCCGGCCGTAATGGACCGAAATATCGCGCGCCTCAAGCATCTTCGTCCCCGAGATAGGCACGGATCACGTCGGCATCGGCAAGCACCTCGGCAGGCGTGCCTTCGGCTATTTTCAGCCCGCCGTTCATCACCACGCAGCGATCGCACAGCGACCGGATGGCATCCATCACGTGTTCGACGATCACGATCGTGCAGCCGTCCGCGCGCAGCGCATCGATCAGGTCTATTCCCGTCCTCAGTTCCGTCGGATTAAGTCCCGCCAGCCATTCGTCGAGCAGCAGGACGCGCGGTTCGGCGGCGAGCGCCCGGGCGAGTTCCAGGCGTTTCTGGTCGATATAGGTCAGCGACTCCACCTGTCGTGTCTCGGCGCCCGCCATGTTGACGCGCACGAGCTGTTCGCGTGCGAAATCCTCGAGCTCGCGTCCCCAGCGCCTGGCATGGCCGAACACGCCCCCCGCGGTGACGTTCTCGATCACGCTGAGGCCGGGAAGAACGCGAACGATCTGGAAAGTGCGAGATATCCCTTCGCGCGAAATCGCGTTCGCGGGGCGTCCGGCGATATCGTTGCCGAAGAGACGGATCTCGCCCGTATCGGGCTTCAGCGCGCCCGAAATCAGATTCATCATGGTCGTCTTGCCGGAACCGTTCGGTCCGATCAGACCGAGAACCTCGTGTTCGGCCAGCTCGAACGACATGTCGTTTACCGCTACGAGACCGCCGAAGCGGCGGGTGACGCCGTTCACCGCAAGGGCTGGGTGGCCGCTCACGCCCCGCCTCCCCGGACGCGCTTGAGGGCGCTCTCGATCACGCCCACGACCCCGTGCGGGATGACGTAGACGACCAGCAGGAACGCGAGCCCCAGCAACAGCGTCGTCTGGTTCGGGAAGTTCGCCAAGATCAGATCCCAGACGAGCGCGAACGGAATGACGCCCACGAGCGGCCCCCACAGGCGATGAACGCCGCCCAGCAGCGCCATGATGACGACCTGGAAGGAGATCATCGGGCTGAACGCGATGACCGGCTCGACGTAGGTCCAGCGGGGGGCGACCAGCGCGCCGGTTACCGCAGCGAACGTCCCGGAGATCACGAACAGCACGACCTTGGCGCGCGCCGTATCTATGCCGCTATGGAGTGCGACGATCTCGTCGTTGCCGATGATGCGAAGCGCGAAGCCGAGCCGCGAGCGCCGAATCCGCCACCCGACCAGATAGACGATCCCCGCGAGCGCGAGCAGCTCCCAGTAGATCATCGATTCCGTGATGTCTGTCAGCACGTAGAGCCCGCTGGTCGAACCGAGCTGCGTCTGGCCGTAGGCAACCAGTTCGCGGATCAGTTCCGTGAGGCCGAGGGTGAAGATCACGAAATAGACGCCGGAAAGCCGCAGCGTCGACAGCCCGACGAAGGCGGAGACAAGCGCGCCGAGTAGGCCCGCGATCAGCACCAGCACGGGCATCGGCAGCGTCCCTACCCCGCCCCCGACGACGTACATGCCGATTCCGAAGAATGCCGCGGTGGAGACGGCGATGTAATGGGTAGGACCCGAGAACAGCGCCCACGACGTCGCCAGCACGGTGTACATGGCGATCGTGATGCCCAGCGACAGCCAGTAGCCGGTATCCAGGAGCGGCAGGCATGCGGCCAGCGCCAGGAGGACGACCGCCGAAGCGCCGATCTTCTTTTCCGACGGGTTCACGTCGTCCGCCGGCCGAAAATGCCCTGCGGGCGAAATAGCAAGACGAGCATGAAGAGCAGATAGGCGGCCGCGATCGTGAGGCCGGGATCGATCACCGTCGCGACGAACGTCTCTGCGAGACCGAGAATGAAGGCGGCCAGGATAGCGCCCCGCACGTCCGAGACGCCGCCCATGATGACGATGACCAGCGCCTTCATCGTAAAGATGATGCCGACGGAGGAATCGAAGGTGAGAAACATGCTGAGCGACGCCCCGCCGGCCGCCGCGATGGCGCCGCCGAGCGCGAACGCAAACGCCGACAGGCGCGGCACGTCGATCCCGACCAACCGGGCGGACGACGGGTCGACCGCAACGGCGCGGATATTGAGGCCCGCGCGCGACCGGCTCATCCAAAGATAGAGCGCGAGACACAGGCCGGCGGAGAACCCGAACGCAACGATACGGTTAAGCCCGTACGGCTCGCCCAGAATCTCGAAGCCCCTCGCGAGATAGGAATAGCTGAAATACTCGCCGCCGAAGGCCGCGATCATCAGCCCGACGAACACGAACGCGAGCCCGAAGGTAGACAGGATGCTGTCCACTTCGAGCTGTCCCTGGTTCGACGCCCGCCGGACCAGCGGCAGCATCAGGTACCGGTAGATCGCCCAGTTCAGCGCGAATGCGGCCGGGACGACGAAGACCATCGACCATAACGGGCTGATCGCATATCCGGTAAACACCCAGAACGCACCGAATGCGCCGGCGACAAGCATCTCGCCGTTGGCGAGATTCATGATCCGCGCAACGCCGTACTGGAGCTGCAGGCCGACGGCGATCAGCGCGTAGGTTCCGCCGAGCAACAGGCCCGTGATCAGGATGTCCATGGATCGATCGAAGCGAGCGGATCGGGAAGCGGCCGGCGCACGGCAAACGGCGCGCCGGCCGGCTATTCGCTTCTTACCAGCCGGATTTGAGCTGGACCGGCTTGGCGCCGGTGCGGCCGGTCGATTTTACGCCGTAAAACTTGCCGCCCTGCCACTGGCCTACCGTCCAGAAGGACTCGTTGGTCTGCTTCTTGAACTGAATGGGACCGACGACCGTCTTGAACGTGTTGGCCTTGATGTATTCGGTCACGGCCTTGCGGTCGACGCTGCCGACCGCCTCGATCGCCTGTTCGAGTATCTGGTAGGTCGCATAGACCACCGGGCTCGCCCAGGCATCGGGCGCCTTGCCGGTCGCCTTCTTGTGGGCGTCGATATAGGCCTGCATTTCGGGCGTGTCGGGGTTGATTCCGCCGGCGCCGAGAATGCCTTCTGCGGACTTGCCGAAGTTGCCGCCGAACGCCGGGAACGCGGTCGCAACCGCCGTATAGAAGACCTTGGTGTCCAGTTTCTGGATACGCGCCTGCTCGGTCAGACCGAACGTATCCGGCGGATAGGACCAGGCAACGAAAGCGTCGGGGTTGGAATCCTTCGCGCCCTTGACGACAGGCGACAGGTCCTGCGTTCCGAGCGGATAGGACTTGTCGTAGACGATCTCGAAACCTTGCTTCTTGAGTATCGGCCGCGCGGCGTTGGCGAGCTCGATCCCGAACGCGTCTCCGACATTCACCATCGCGATACGCTTGCCGATCTTGCCGGCCTTGTTCAGATCCTTGAGCACGTCGACCAGCCCCTCCACGAATGCGGTCGTGCTGCCGAGCGTGAAGAAGATGCCGGGATAGCGCGCCGACACTTCGTCGATCTTGTCGGTGATCGACGTCGACGTGATCTGGGGATACCCGTATTTCGCGTAAAGCGCGGCGGAGGCCAGATTGAAGCCGGTGCCGTAGGGCGCAAGGATGAAGTTCACCTTGTCCTGCGTCGCGAGACGCTGCACCGCCTTGATCGTCTCCCCGGGCGACGTCCGGTCGTCGTATTCGATCAATTCGATCTTCGCCTGTCCGTTCTTTAGCTTGAGGCCGCCCCGCTCGTTAACCTGGGAAACCCAGAGCTTGATGTTCGGCCAGTGGGTGATCGCCGCACCGGCTGCCAGGGGTCCCGTCTTCGGCGCAACGGCGCCGATCTTGATCGTCTGCTGCGCCTGAACGCCGGCGACACCGAGCAGACCGACGGTCAGCGCGGTCGCCGTAAAGGTAAGAAAATTGCGTCGTTTCATCTGTTCCTCCCGATATTCTGTTTCTTTGCACCGGAAGCCATACTGAGAGAGGCGTACCTCCCTGCCGTATCCCAACGATGTCTAGCTTTGAGACAGAAATTTAATACCAAAACTGAATTGTTGATACACCAACAATTTGACGCCATACAGAAGCGGCCCGAAAAGAACGTCACCGTCAAGAATGTTTCGCCGACCCGCCGGCAGCGGGCGCACGGCAGGTCAATGGGTCCAGTTCTTGGCCCGGTCGTGCCGAAAATTATCGGCGTAGCTCTTGTGTTTCGGCGTCCGCGTCTTCGGCTCGACTATCTGAAAATCGAGACCCTCCTTCTCGCAGTACGCAATCGCCTCTTCGCGGGATTCGAACTTGAGACGGAGCTGATTGCGCGTATCACCCTGCCCGACCCACCCCATCAGCGAGTCGTTTCTCAGCGGGCTGCCCGGCTCGAATTCGACGAGCCAGTGCTTCGTCTTGGCGCGCCCCGACTGCATCGCATTTTTCCGGGGCTGGTACACGCGTACGGAGGCCATCATCTGCTACCGCTGGAATATTGAAGGAACCCCGCCACATAGCCGCACCCCGCGCCGGGCGTCAAGTTGCAATATACGCCACCGAATGCTACCGATTGCTTAGAACCAAAAGCATCTTTGCTGCGGAATTTCGCGGTAAATCCGCTTCCTATAATGGTTCATGGCAAAACGGTTCTAACTGCCATTCGAAAAAATGGAGAGGTTTCATGATTGGTAAGAAACAAGCCGCCCTGTTCGGTGCGGCACTAGGCATTGCGGCGCTGGTCGCGGCGCCGGCAAAAGCCGACTTCGATTTCAGCGGCAAACAGATCAAGATAGCAATCGGCTTCGGATTCGGCGGGACGTACGGCCAGTACGCCCGCATGTTCGCCGAACATCTCAAGGCCTACATTCCCGGCAATCCGACGATCGTCGTCGATTCCCGCCCCGGCGCGGGCGGTCTCCGGATGACCAACTATGCGGCCCAGGCGATGCCCGCGGACGGCTTCAACTACATGGTTCCGCCGGACAGCTCGGTGCTGGTGCAGCTGATGGCGCCGAAGAAGGCCAAGTACGACATGAGCAAGTTCACCTGGATCGGCACCGCCAACCAGACGAACGTCATCGTCGTCGTCCGTTCCGACACGGGCGTCAAGAAGTGGGAAGACCTGCGGAACATCCAGCTGCCGATGGGCTCCACCGGTCTCGGCTCCACCGCCTACATCATCCCGAACCTGGTCAACGGCCTCCTCGGTACGAAGATGAAGGTCGTTTCCGGCTACAAGGGCTCGTCCAAGACCGGCCTTTCGGTCGAACAGGGCGAAACCCGCGGCGCGGCGTTCAACTGGCTGTTCTGGAAATCCAAGTACGAACGCTGGTTCCAGGGCAATGACCCGTTCGCACGCGCCGTCTTGCAGGTAGGCCACTTCCGCGATGCGGACCTCCCCGCTTCGGTCCCGATGCTCAGCGAGCTGGTCGACGCGAAAGACAAGCCGATCGTCGAATTCGTCGGCGCGCTCGGCCTCATCGGCCGCGGTCTCGCGGCGCCTCCCGGCACGCCGAAGGAAGCGATCGCGGTCATGAAGGCTGCGTGGACGAAGATGATCGCCGATCCGAAGTTCCAGGCCGACGCCAAGAAGCGTAAGCTGCGCGTCATTCCGGCGACCGGCGAGGAAGTCCAGAAGGTCGTCAACTCGGCCATCGCGAACGCCAAGCCCGAGCTCGTGGCGCGGGCGGCCCAGATGGTCTACGGCAAGAAGTAAGCCCCTGCCGAATCGAACGGCAAACGGCCCTCCCGGCAACGGGAGGGCCGCTTTCTTTTTTGAACGAACAATTCTCTGTAACCGATTGTTCTAAATATTATAAATGAATCTCTTTCTTATCCCGGGAGAGCGGAATATTAATTCGATAGCAATATCGTTCGCGCGGCGGAAACCGACGCGTCCTTGCGTGTTAGCTAAATGGTTCAAACCGTTCCCGTCACACAGAGGGCTCTATGAAAGCATTTAAAGGCATCTCCCTGGTCGCAGCCGTTTTCGCCGCTGCGGCATTCCTCGCCGCGCCCGCCAGGGCGGAATTCGATTTCGCCGGCAAGCAGGTGAAAATCGTCATCGGATTCGGCGTCGGCGGCACCTACGGCAAGTATGCGCAGATGTTCGCGGATCACCTCAAGAAATACATTGCCGGAGATCCCACCATCATCGTTGAATCGCGCCCCGGTGCCGGCGGGCTCAAGGCTCTCAACTACGTCGGCAACGCGATGCAAGCGAACGGGTACAATTACTTCGTCCCGCCCGATACGACGGCGATCGTCCAGCTGATGCAGCCAACGAAGGCGAAGTACGACGCGCGCAAGTTCTCCTGGATCGGAACTGCCAACCAGACCAACGTGATCGTCGTCGTCCGTTCGGACACGGGTATCAAGACCATCGACGATCTGAAGAAGCAGCAGATCATCATGGGCTCCACCGGCCTTGCCTCCACGGCCTACATCACGCCCAATTTCGTGAACGGCGTGCTCGGAACGAAGATGAAGGTTGTCTCCGGTTATCAGGGCTCCGCCAAGACCGGGCTTGCCGTCGAGCAGGGCGAGGTTCAGGGCGCGGCTTTCAACTGGCTGTTCTGGAAATCGGGTTACGAGCGCTGGTTCGAGGGCGACAAGCCATTTGCCAGGGCGGTCGTTCAGGTCGGTTACTTCAAGGATACCGACCTTCCCGACGTCCCGATGCTGGGCGACGTCGCCGATCCGAAATACAAGGCCATGATCGATTTCGTGGGCACGCTCGGCCTGATCGGACGCGGTCTCGCCGCACCCGCCGGCACACCCAAGGAAGCGGTTGATGCGATGCGGACTGCCTGGACCCGGATGATCACCGACGAAGCTTTTCTCGCGGATGCCGGGAAGCGCAAGCTGCGGATCATCTCGTCCTCGGGCGAGGAAGTCGAGAAGGTCGTCCGCGAGGCGCTGAACAATGCCAAGCCCGACATCGTCGCGGCGACCAGCGAGATGATCTACGGAAAAAAATAAACGTTCCGAAATCCTCTCATTAAGCGGCCCTCCCTTTCCGGGGAGGGCCGTTTCGATATAATGCGGCAACGAAGAAAGACGGAATGAGACATGACGATCTACAAATACAATTCGGCCGATAATCACATCGACCAGCGCTGGGTGCCGGCGAATCTCTGGCAGGACCGGGTCGCGGAAAAATTCAAGGCGGCCGCGCCCAAAGTGATCGAGCACGAAGGCGTATGGGTCTGGGAGTGGGAAGGCCGCATCTTCAGCGGCCGAGACGGCGGCGCCGCAGACAGTCCCGACAACCGCAAGACGCTCGAATCCTATTACGGTAAGTACGCCGACGACCTGCCGGACGGCTGCCTTCCGCCCGCCGACCCGGAGATTATCCTCAAGCATATGGATATGGCCGGCATCTGGG
>JAYQUR010000121.1:0-9201 GCA_038148075.1 Alphaproteobacteria bacterium
GCACAGGGCCGCTATAGAGCTTCGAGCCGGCGAAGGTCGACGGCCACGGCGCGATGTGATCTTCCTTGGTCGACAGCACGTAAACCGGAATCTTGATCTTCGACAGGTCGATCTTGACGCCGCCGAGCTCGATGCCGCCCGGCCGGGTCAGCGCGTTCTTCTGGTACATGTTACGCAGATAAAACGAATGCATCGCGGCCGGCATTCGGGTCGAATCCGCATTCCAGAACAGCAGGTCGAACGGGAATGGCTCCTTGCCGAGGAGGTAGTTGTTGATGACGAACGACCAGATCAGGTCGTTCGCGCGCAGCATGCTGAAGGTCGACGCCATCTCGGAGCCTTCGAGATAGCCGCGTTCGGACATCTTCTCCTCGAGGCTCGCGATCTGCTCCTCGTCGATGAAGACGCCGAGCTCGCCCGGTTCCTCGAAATCGACCAGCGTCGTGAAGAACGTCGCGCTGGCGATCCGGTTGTCCTTCTTCTCCGCCATGTAGGCGAGGGCGCAGGCGGTCAGCGTGCCGCCGATGCAGTAGCCGATCACGTTGACCTTGTCGGTGCCCGCCGCGTCGCAGGCGGCGCCGATCGCCGCGATCGGACCCTCGAACATGTAGTCCTCGAAGGTTTTTTCGGCGAGTGCCGAATCCGGATTGACCCAGGAAACCACGAAAACCGTGTGACCCTGTTCGGTCGCCCATCTGATGAAGGAATTCTTCTCGCGCAGATCGAGGATGTAATACTTGTTTATCCACGGCGGCACGATCACCACCGGTGTCTTGCGTACCTTTTCCGTGCGCGGTGCGAATTGCAGAAGCTGCATCAGGTCGTTCTGGAAAACGACTTTGCCGTGGCTCGTCGCGACCGTCTTGCCTAGCTCGAACGCGTCGTCCTCCACGTGGCGGATGTGAAGCTTGCCTTTGCCCTTTTCGAGATCGTCGAGAAGGTTCGACAGGCCCTTCACCAGATTCTGCCCCTTGGAGTCGATCGTCTCGCGCAGAACCTCGGGGTTCGTCATCGCGAAGTTGGTCGGCGCCATCGCGTCGACGAACTGACGGGTATAGAAATCGACCTTGCGCGCTGTCTCGTCCTCAAGCCCGTCGGTTTCCCGGACGGTATTGATCACCCATTTAGAGGTCAGCAGATAGGACTGCTTGATGTAGTCGAAGAGGGGATTTTCCTGCCAGGCGGCGTCCTTGAAGCGGCGGTCGTCCGGCTCAGGTTCCACGAGGGGCGCAGCTTCGTGACCGAGCATGCGGTTCGCGGTCTGCTGCCACAATTCCATGTAGCTGTTCCACAATTCGACCTGGGCCTGCGCCAACCGCGCGGGATCGGACATCATGCGCGTCGTCATTTCCATGAAGGCAGCGCCGATATTGAGGGGGTCGCGTTCCTGCTCGCCCTGGCGGGACATGAAGTCGGAAACGATTCGCTGGCTCTGTTCCGCGATTTTCCCGATAGTCGCCGTCAGTTCAGCGGGATCCGGTATCTGTTCGGACGTTTGCGACTCGTCTGCCATACTGGCGATCCTTTGTTGCGTTTCGCGTCTTAAGTATTAATTTGCCGCGCACAGGTACAGTCCGCCCGCTCGTATGACGGGGAATTCTCAATGAAACGGTCGGGAAGATACCCGAATATATTGCGCTGCACAATGAATGGGTCGGACTTGACGGCGTCTCGAATTCGTCGCATTTTTCCTGAAAGAACAAAGGTTTACTGATCATGATCCGAACTGGCAGGAAACGCCGCGGGGACGGATTCGGCCGAAGCGCCGGAAAGCTGACGGGCGCGGCAGCGCTTGCGTTGATCGTGGCCGGGTGTTCGAGCACGCCGGACTGGGCCAATCCGATGGAATGGTACCGCGATGCGAGCGACGCGATTTTCGGGAGCGACGAGGATGCGTCGCGTGCCGCCGCAACCCCCGAACGCGCGACGCCCGGAGCGGAAAAGCCGTTTCCGAACCTGGCGAGCGTCCCCGAGCGTCCGAAGCCGGAGTCGGCTGAGCGGCGCGCCGAGGTTGCGCGTTCATTGCAGGCCGACCGCGAAAACGCACGCTATTCGGAAGAACAGATTCAGCGTCAGTCGGAGGCCCGGCCGACGGCAAGACCGTCCGCGGCCCAGACGCCGGCTCCGGCACCCGTTGGAAGCGCCTCTCCAGGGCAGGTTGCCGCTGTTCAGGTTCCGCCGCCGCCTCCGTCGGCATCGCCGCCGGCGCCCCGGGCGTCGGCTCCGCCCGTCGCGATACCGTCTCCGGTCGCGTTGCCGTCGCCTGCGGAGATCGGGCCGAACCCGCCGTCCCAGCCGCCGCAGTTCGCGTTGGCGCCACCGTCTCCGCCCGCAGTGCAGCCGCTGCGTCCGAGCAGCAGGCGTCCGGCAATCAGTTCGGTTTCCGTCGCCCGGGTGGGCAACCCGACCTTTGGCACTCCGCCTGCCGATATCGCCGCGGCGCAGAATGGCGGCGCGTCGCCGCTGCCGTCGTTCGGCGACCAGGGCTCGGGCCCGGCTGCGCCAGTGGCCGGAACGCCGACGTCCGAGGTCGCGGGCGATAGGGCTGCCATCATCCGTTTCAACGGCGGTTCCGCGCGCTTGAATGCCACCGACCGGGGTCGTATCCGTCAGGTAGCGTCGCTATATCGGCAGCGGGGCGGGGCAATCCGCGTCGAAGGCCATGCGAGCAGCCGGACGAAGGATATGGATCCGGTCCGCCATCAGATGGTGAATTTCGATATATCGCTCGATCGCGCGAATATCGTGGCCCGTGAACTCGTTCGCGCCGGCGTGCCGGAAAATGCGGTATTCGTTGCTGCCATGTCCGACTCGCGACCCATCTACTACGAGGTGATGCCGGCGGGCGACGCCGGAAATCAGCGTGTCGAGATTTATTTTCTGAACTGAACGACTGCCACTCTGGAAACTGGATAAGAGCGATGGATTTCAATTTCCACCGCGTGAAGCGTCTGCCCCCATACGTCTTCGCCGAAGTCAACTCGATGAAGGCCGCGGCGCGCGCCGCGGGCGAGGACGTCATCGATTTTGGTATGGGAAACCCCGATTCCGCGACGCCCGATCACATCGTCGAGAAACTCGTCGAGACCGTTCGCGACCCGCGCACGCACCGCTATTCGGCTTCGCGCGGTATTCCGGGCCTGCGTCGCGCGAACGCCGAGTATTACAGCCGGCGTTTCGGCGTCGAAATCGATCCGGAGACGGAGACGATCGCGACCCTCGGCTCGAAAGAGGGGTTTGCGAATCTTGCGATGGCGATTTCCGCCCCGGGCGACGTTGTCGTGGTTCCCAACCCGAGCTATCCCATCCACGCCTACGGTTTCATGATTGCAGGCGCTGCGCTGCGCCACGTGCCGGTCGGGCCTGAATTCGATTTTATGGCGGAGCTGGAGCGTGCGGTGCGTTACAGCGTCCCGTCGCCGCTCGCCGTCGTCCTCAATTTCCCGGCCAATCCGACGGCGATGGTGGTCGATCTCGATTTCTACGCCGACGTCGTCGATTTCTGCCGAAAGCACGATATCATCGTGATCTCGGATCTGGCCTATGCGGAAATTTATTTCGACGGCAAGCCGCCGCCCTCGATCCTGCAGATTCCCGGCGCAAAGGATATCGCTATCGAATTCACGTCGATCAGCAAGACCTATTCGATGCCGGGATGGCGCATCGGCTTCGCGACCGGGAACGCGAAGATCATCTCGGCGCTCGCGCGCATCAAATCCTATCTGGATTACGGCGCGTTCACGCCGATCCAGGTGGCGGCGATCGCGGCGCTGAACGGCCCGCAGGACTGCGTCGACGAATTTCGCGACGTCTATCAACGCCGCCGCGACGTACTCGTCGAATCCTTTGCGCAGGCCGGATGGCACGTGCCGCCGCCTGCCGCGACCATGTTCGCTTGGGCGCCGATACCGCCGCGCTTCTCGAATCTGGGATCGCTCGAATTCTCCAAGCTTCTGCTGAGGGAGGCGAAGGTAGCGGTGTCGCCGGGGCTCGGATTCGGCGAGTACGGCGACGGCTACGTCCGGCTCGCGCTTGTCGAGAACCGCCAACGCATCCGCCAGGCTGCGCGAAGCATCAAGAAATTCATGGCGGAATCGGCGGGAGAGGCCGCGCCGGCGGAACATAGAGCCGCCGCGACCTGATCGACCCATGTCTTCTCCCATTCGCATAGCGATCGCCGGTCTCGGAACGGTCGGCGCCGAAGTCGCCCAACTGCTGACGGAGAGGCGCGATCTGATCGCCGCCCGCTGCGGCAGGCCGGTCGACCTCGCCGCAGTGTCGGCGCGAGATCCCAAACGCGACCGCGGTGTCGATCTGTCGGGGTGCGCGTGGTTCGACGATGCGGCCGCGATGGCGCGCGAGGCCGATGTCGATGTCGTTCTCGAGCTGATCGGCGGCGAGGACGGAATAGCGAAGTCTATTTGCGAAAACGCCATATCGTCGGGCCGGCATGTCGTGACTGCGAACAAGGCCCTTCTTGCGGTTCACGGCACGGCGCTCGCACGGCAGGCGGAAGGTGCGGCGGTCGCGCTCGGATACGAGGCCGCAGTCGCCGGCGGCATTCCCGTGATCAAGGCGCTCCGCGAGGGATTCGTCGGCAACCGCATCGAGAGCATTCACGGGATCCTCAACGGCACCTGCAATTACATCCTGACGACGATGCGCGAGACCGGGCGGGAATTCGACGACGTGCTCGCCGAAGCGCAAAAGCTGGGCTATGCGGAAGCAGATCCCACATTCGACGTCGACGGCATAGACGCGGCGCACAAGCTGGCGCTTCTTGCGAGCGTCGCATTCGGCTGCGAGGTCGATTTCGACAGCGTTCACGTCGAAGGAATCCGTCATGTTTCGGCGGAAGATATCGCGTTCGCAGACGAACTAGGCTTCCGGATCAAGCTTCTCGGAATCGCGAGCGCGACCCCCGACGGCATCGAACAGCGCGTTCATCCCTGCATGGTCTCGATGGATGCGCCGCTTGCGCATGTCGAGGGCGTGTTCAACGCCGTCGTTGCAGAAGGCGATGCCGTGGGTACCAGCGTGCTGCAGGGCAGGGGAGCCGGTGCGGGCCCGACTGCGTCGGCCGTCATTTCCGACGTCGCCGATATCGCGCGCGGGACGATCCTGCCCGCGTTTTCGGTTCCCGCGTCGCAGCTCGTGCCGTCGCGGCCCGTTTCGATCGACAGGCGCGTCGGCCCGTATTACGTCCGGTTGATGGTCGTCGACCGGCCCGGCGTTATTGCCGATGTATCGGCGGCGTTACGCGACGAGTCGGTATCCGTCGAGTCGCTTATCCAGCGCGGCCGGTCGCCCGACGAGTCGGTTCCGGTCGTCCTGACGATGCACGATGCCGAAGAGGCGGCTATGCAACGGGCGCTGGCGAAAATCGCGGCGCTGGACACGGTGCTGGAGCCGCCGTGTATGATCCGAATCGAGGACCTCTAACAACACGGTCCCGAAAGTGTAAAAAGCCGGCAACAGGCCGGGCGTAAAAGGGAGAAATACGATGGCGGATATGGACAAGATGGATCGCAATCTTGCGCTCGAGGCGGTGCGGGTTACGGAAGCCGCGGCGCTCGCGGCCTCGCGTCTCATGGGGCGCGGCGACGAGCGTGCGGCGGACCAGGTTGCCGTGGACGCCATGCGCAATGCGCTGAACAGCCTCGATATCGCCGGCACGGTCGTAATCGGAGAAGGCGAACGCGACGAAGCGCCGATGCTCTATATCGGCGAAGAGGTCGGTACAGGCAAAGGACCGAAAATTGACATTGCGCTCGATCCGCTGGAAGGGACCACGATCACGGCGAAGGGCCTGACCAATGCGCTGGCGGTCGTTGCGATGGCCGAACATGGCGGGTTCCTCAATTCGCCCGACGTCTACATGGACAAGATCGCGGTCGGCGGCGGCCTGCCGGACGGCGTGGTCGACATCGACAACGAGCCGGCCGAAAACCTGGCAAATCTGGCAAAGGCCAAGGGGTGCGAAGTCGAGGACCTTGTTGCCTGTATCCTCGACCGTCCGCGCCACGAAGAGCTGATAAAGAAGGTGCGCGACGCCGGTGCGCGCATCATGCTGATCTCCGACGGCGATATTTCCGGCGTGATGGCGACGTCCGAGGAAAGCAGCGGTGTGGATATCTATCTCGGCAGCGGCGGTGCGCCGGAGGGGGTGCTGGCGGCGTCGGCACTGCGTTGTATCGGCGGGCAGATGCAGGGGCGCCTGATTTTCCGCAACGACGACGAGCGCGGGCGTGCGGAGCGCTGCGGCATCACCGATTTCGATCGCAAGTACGAGCTGCTCGATCTCGCGAGCGGCGACGTTATGTTCGCGGCGACAGGCGTGACCAACGGCACGATGTTGCGCGGAGTGCGGAGGTTCTCGGGCGGTGCGAAGACTCATTCGCTCGTCATGCGTTCGAAGTCGGGAACCGTCCGGTTCATCGAGGCGGAGCACAATTTCGAGCGCAAGACGGGTTTCGATCCGGTCGACCGCTGACCGTCCGGACCGACCGACCGGCAACCCTGGTAACCGCTGCCGCGCCTGAATCGTCCGTCCGACCGGACGGGCCGGTTCTGCTATAAATCGCACATGACACATACTGCCTTTCTCGGGGTTAAGCGCTCGATCGGCGGCAAGCGCTGGCGTCCGCGACTGACGGACGATCGAGCGGCGCTGGCGATTTCCCAGCGCCTGGGCCTGCCGGACGTGCTTGGCCGAGTGCTGGCGGCACGCGGCGTCGAGGCTGACGAAGCGGAGGCGTTTCTCGAGCCGCGCCTGCGCGATCTTCTACCCGACCCCTCCCATTTGCGGGACATGGAGACGGCCGTCTCCAGGATCGTCGAGGCGATTACGTCGGGCGAGAAGATCGGCGTCTTCGCGGATTACGATGTCGACGGGGCTTCCTCGGCCGCCCTGCTGGTTCGTTTTTTCGCAGCCATCGGCAGGGATGTTTCCGTCTATGTTCCGGACCGCATCGCCGAGGGATACGGCCCCAATGCGCCGGCGCTTCTGAAGTTGAAGGAGTCCGGCGTATCGCTCGTCATCACTGTCGATTGCGGCACGACCGCATTCGCGCCGCTCGAGGCGGCGGCAGCGGCGGACCTGGATGTGATCGTGATCGACCATCACGTCGCCGAGCCGCAGCTACCTGTCGCCGTCGCCGTCGTGAATCCGAACCGCCTGGACGAAGACAGTCCCGTCGGTCAGATGTGCGCCGCCGGCGTGACGTTCCTGCTGGTCGTCGCGATCAACCGCGCCTTGCGCGATGCCTACTGGTACGGGGAGGGACACGGGGAACCGAGCCTGATGCAATGGCTCGATATCGTCGCGCTTGCCACGGTCGCGGACGTTGTGCCGTTGACCGGCGTGAACCGCGCACTGGTGCGTCAGGGACTGTCGGTGATGGCTCAGCGGCAGAATCCCGGCCTCGCGGCGCTCGCGGATGTCGCGCGCCTCGACGAACGGCCGGAGGCCTGGCATCTGGGTTTCATGCTGGGGCCGCGGGTCAATGCCGGCGGGCGCGTGGGAGAGGCCGGCCTCGGCGTGAGGTTGTTGACAGCCGTCGACCGCGACGAAGCGACGGGGCTCGCCATGCGGCTCGATACCTATAACGCTGAGCGGCGCGAGATAGAAACGGCGGTTCTGGAGGCGGCGATGTCGCAGGCGGAGTTACAGGCGCAGGACGATCCGCCGCTGATCCTCGTTGCCGGCGAAGGCTGGCATCCGGGCGTGATCGGGATTGTTGCGGGACGCCTGAAGGAGGCTTTCAACCGGCCCGCTTGCGTGGTGGCGCTGGACGGGGAGATAGGCAAAGGGTCCGGTCGCTCGGTCCCCGGCGTCGGATTGGGCCCGGCCGTTATCGCCGCCCATCAGGCGGGATTGCTGATCAACGGCGGCGGGCACCAGATGGCCGCAGGATTCACTGTTGCGGCAGACAGGCTTTCGGCATTTCGGGAGTTTCTGACAGATCATATCGCGGACCAGCTGGGAGGACATCTGCCGGTTCCCGAAATCGGTATCGACGGCTCCGTAAGCCCGGAAGGGGCGACCGTCGAGTTGATCGAACTGCTGGACGGCGCCGGACCCTATGGTTCGGGAAATCCGCGGCCGCGCTTCGTGCTGCCCGCGGTAACGCCGATCAATGCGGGGATCGTCGGAACCGATCACGTCCGCTGCCTTCTCGCCGCGCCCGAAGGAGGAACCCGGCTCAAGGCGATCTTCTTCCGGTCCGCCGGAACGCCGGCGGGCGAGGCAATCCTGAATGCCCGCGGCGGCGTCCTGCATGTGGCGGGTCACCTTAATATCGATACGTGGCAGGGAAACCGGCGGCCGCAGTTCGTGATCGAGGACGTTGCCCGCGTCGTATAGGGGGGGGCGCGCGAGCGCCAAACTATCGCCGTAATTTCCGTACAACATTTCCTTCTCGAACGGGGGAATCCGCCATGGAAATTTCATCGATAGATCTGATGCAGCTTGTCGTCTTTCTCGTCACGGCCCTGGGTATCGTGTTGTTCTCCGTCCGCTTCTGAAAGGGTATTCGCAACGTTTTTCGATCCGGGCGATAGATGATATAGAGGATAAAAGATCGACGGCCTTGCGTGGCCGCGGCGGGATGAGGTTTTGACGGGCTTGGGAAGGGTGAAGGCGAGAACGCGACGATCCGCTGGCCGGCGTCTGTTACGTCTCCTGCGGCTCCGGCTGGTTATCCCGATGATTCGGTCGCGCCAGCCGCCAGAAAATACTGCGCGGTCGGTTGCCGTCGGCCTTCTCTGGGCGTTTACGCCGACCTTCGGCATTCAGATGGCGTTGACCTGCGTGCACTGGTACGTCGCGCGAACCTTCTTCAAGAAGGATTTCAATGTCGTTGTCGCCATGGCCTGGACCTGGGTGACGAACCTCTTCACCGTCGTCCCGACCTATTACCTGTTTTTCCTGATCGGCCAGCTGATGTTGGGCCGCTGGGACGATCTCTCGGGCTATGAGGGATTCCAGCGGTTCTGGCATACGGCTGTCGGCGACGCCGGGGATCCGACAAGCCTGCAGGCGTGGGAGACCTATTTCTCGGTTATCGTCGGAGGCTGGGGGCTGGCGCTTCTGGTCGGTTCGGTCCCGTTTGCGGTGGTCGGCTATATCGTGGGGTATCACTGGACCCTGCGGATCGTGAAGCGCTGGCGGCTCTTGCGTCAGCAAAAGCGGGTCGCCGA
>JAYQUR010000122.1:0-9135 GCA_038148075.1 Alphaproteobacteria bacterium
GCGGCTATCCCGGCAACGACGACGACGGCAAGGCACTGCAGCGCAGTCTTGACGCCGGGAAACTTCGTATCGACATGCTCAACAGTGCGAAGCACCTGAAGTCGCACCCGCTGTCGAACGGCAAGCTCGGCGCCACCGGCTTCTGCTGGGGCGGCGGTACGGTCAACTATCTCGCCGTCGCGATGGGGGACGACCTGAATGCGGGCGTCCCGTTTTACGGCGCCGCGGCAAAGGTAGACGACGTCGCCAGGATCAAGGCGCCTCTGCTGATCCATTACGCGGAGAACGATCCCCGCATTAATGCCATGCGCCCCGATTTCGAAGCGGCGCTCAAGACGAACAGCGCAAAATTCGAAATGCACACCTATCCGGGCACGAAGCACGGTTTCCACAACAATTCGACACCGCGCTACAACTAAGCCGCCGCCAAGCTCGCCTGGGAACGCACGGTCGCCTTCTTCAAGCAGCATCTTTCGTAAACAAACCCGGCCGCGCGGCGGGGACGGCTTCGGCTAGTCCTCGCCGCGTCCCGGCGCGCCCCGGAGGCGCTTTATCCGCCCACGCCGTGTCTTGCGATCCGTCCGCCGCTTGCGGGCGGCCCGGCTGGGCTTCGTTGCGACGCGCCGCCTTGGCGCGACCGCCGCCTTTGCGATCAATTCCGCCAGACGTTCGCGCGCGTCGCGACGGTTCGCCTCCCGCGTCCGGAACCGGTCCGCGCCGATCACGATCACGCCGTCCGACGTCAGCCGCGCGCCGGCGAGCTTCTCGAGCCGGTGGCGCACGGCAGCCGGCAGCGACGGCGAGTTGCGCGCATCGAACCGGAGCTGGACCGCCGTCTCCACCTTGTTGACGTTCTGCCCGCCCGGCCCGCGTGAGCGCATAAAGCTCTCCTCGAGTTCCTCTTCGTCGATCGACAGGCTTTCGGTTATCTTCAACATGCTTTCAGTTTAGGCATCGGGTAGCGGCATTGCAGCAACGCAAAAATTACATAACCCCTGCGGGTATCGAGCGCCTGCGCGAAGAACTTCGCCACCTGCGGCGCGTCGAGCGGCCGGAAGTCGTCGAGATAGTCTCGTGGGCGGCAGGCAACGGCGACCGCTCCGAGAACGGCGACTATATCTACGGCAAGAAGCGCCTGCGCGAGATCGACGGCCGCATCCGCCACCTGCTCAAGCGGCTGGAAATCGCCGAAGTCGTGGATCCAGAGGCGCAGCCGAACAAGGAGCGGATTTTCTTCGGCGCGACCGTCACCTATGCCGACGAGGAGGATGTCGAACGGACGATCCGAATCGTCGGAATCGACGAGGCGCGCATCGAACAGAACGAGGTGAGCTGGATATCGCCGGTCGCCCGCGCGCTGATGAAGGCGGCGGTCGGCGACGTGGTGCCGCTGCAGACGCCCGACGGCATCGTCGACATCGAAGTCGTCGATATTTCGTACGAAACCTGACGACGACGGCCGCTTCCCTCCCGTATGGATAAGCCGTTCCGCCTCCTGTAATTTGCACGCCTGTCCGGCACCCCGCCGGACGCATACTGGATTCCTCCCTTGCCGGATACGCCTATCGCCGCCCTCTCCGACGCCGAGCAGAGAAAACGCGTCCTGTCGGGCTTCGTCCTGCTCGTCTTTGCCGTGCTGCTGTGGTCGGGCAACTCGATCGTCGGGCGCGCGTCCGCCGGCGAGGCAATTCCGCCGGTCGGACTGAATTTCTGGCGGTGGACCACGGCCTTCGCGATCTTCGCCATCGTATTCGGCGCCCGCACCTGGAAGCAGCGCCGCGAACTGCTCGGGCACTGGAAGTTCCTCGTTATCTTCTCGATGGTCTCGGTGACAGGCTTCAACCTCGTCTTCTACGTCGCCCTCCAGAAGACGACGGCGTTGCAGGCAAGCCTGATCCAGTCGATCCTGCCCGTTCTCGTCCTGCTGCTGGGCCTCGCGATCCTGCGCGAGCGAATTACGGGCCGGCAATGGTGGGGTGTCGTCTTCTCCATCGCCGGGGCAGGCCTCATCGTGATCCGCGGCGATCTCGGCGTGATCGAAACGCTCCGGCTTCACGAAGGCGACATCTGGGCGCTCGGCGCCGTGTTCCTGTGGGCGTGGCAAGCATTCCTGATGCGCTGGAAACCGCGCTCCATCGACATCATGCCGTTCATGACCGCGATATCGGGTATCGCCGTCGTCATGATGTTGCCGCTCTATCTCTGGGAAACGCGCACGATCGCCCCGATGCCCTTCACGCAGACGAGCGCGTTGTTCGTGGCGTATGTCGGCTTCATGGCGGCGTTCGTCGGCACGAGCTGCTGGAACGAGGGCACCTACAGGGCCGGCGCCGCGCAGGCGGGCTATTTCGGAAACCTCTATCCGATCTTTGCCGGCGCGCTCGCCATCGCCATCCTCGGCGAGGAACTACGCTGGTTTCACATCGCCGGCGCGGCGTCCGTCGTTGTCGGCATCTGGCTCGCAACGGCGCACCATGCCCGACGGGCGGGCTGACGCACCTTGACCGCCCCGACGCAGACGTCGTCCGGACGGCTCCTCGCCTACGTCATGCTGACGCTGGTGGCGCTGTTCTGGGCGCTCAACACCAACATCGCGCGCGCCACCGCCACCGAAGTGCCGCCGCTCGCCCTGACATTCTGGCGGCTGTTCCTGTCGGTGCTGATACTCGCGCCGTTCGCGCTGCAGGGCTGCTGGAAGGCGCGATCGGTCATTCGCGAGCATTTCTGGTTTCTCAACCTGCTCGCAGCGCTGTCGATGACGCTGTTCAACGGGCTGGTCTATATCGGCGTGAACCACACCGTCGCCGTCAACGCGAATATCCTGCAGGGCGCGGTACCGATCGGCGTGCTGGTCGCCTCGACGCTGTTCGTCGGCCGTCGGATCACCTGGCGGCAATGGACCGGTGTGGCGCTTGGCTTCGTCGGGCTGCTGACCATCGTGTTCCGGGGGGATCCGGCAAAGCTTCTCGAGCTCGCGATCAATATCGGCGATCCGCTGGTGTTCCTCGGCGTTTGCGCGTCCTCGATCTACGCGGCGATCCTCCACAAGAGACCGGAAGGCCTGCCGCTCGTCCCCTTCATGTTCCTGATGATGCTGTTCAGCACCGTCCACTCGGCGCCGTTCTTCGCCTGGGAGCATTTGACGCAACGCACCCTGCCGATGACCTGGCCGGCTATCGGCACCGTCCTCTACGTCGCGGTGTTCGCCTCCGTTCTCGCGCAACTGTTCTTCGCCGAGGGTATCCGTCGGATCGGCGCGCCGACGGCCGGCAACTTCATCTACCTCACGCCCGTCTTCGGCGTCGCGATCGCCGTGCTGCTGCTGGGAGAAACCTTTCACCCGTTCCACGCAGCGGGCGTCGCGCTGATCGCCGCCGGCATCTGGCTCGCGCTCTATGCCCGAACGGCGCGGTGAAACCGCGATGCTGAATCGAATCGCCCACCCCTACCTTCTGCTGACGCTGGCCGCATTGTTCTGGGCCGGCTCCCCGGTGGTCGCGCGGCATATCGCGGGCGAGGTGCCTCCGATGGCGCTCAATTTCTGGCGCTGGCTCTTCGCGTTCTTCATTGCGCTGACCTGGACGTGGAAGGAACTGCGCGATCATCGCGCGCTGATCGCCGAGAGATGGAAGTACTTCACCTTTATCGCGGTCACCTCCGCGATCGGTTTCGGCGCCCTCCACTTCGTCGCAATGCACTACACGACGGCGATCAACGGCTCCCTGTTCCAGGGAATGATGGCGATCTGCATCCTGGTCGCCGCCTGGATCTTTCTCGGCGATCGCATCGGGACGCGCGAGGCGGCGGGCGTCGTCCTCGGATTTTCGGGCCTCGCCTTCATCGTCACGCGCGGCGACGTCGGCGTGATCCTGGGGCTGAGCTTCAATGTCGGCGACATCATCCTTTTGGTCGCGACGATTTCGTATTCGGTCTACGCCGTCTTCCTGCGCCGCGCCCCGAAACAATTGAGCGCGAGCGCGCTGATGACCGCGATGTTCGGAATCGCGGCAGTCTGCATGCTGCCGCTGTGGCTTGTCGAAATCTACGCCTTCGACCGGCCGCTGCCGCTGACCGCGACGAGCGCGTGGTCGATCGCCTACATGACGATCTGTCCGTCGGTTCTGGCGCAGATATTCTGGGCAAGCGCCGTCGCGCACGTCGGCCCGGGCAGAGCAGGCTACTTCATCTACCTGTCGCCGGTCTTCGGCGTCGTCCTCGCCATCGTCCTGCTGGGCGAAACGTTCCGCTGGTACCACGCAGCGGGCATCGCGCTGATCTTCACCGGCATCTGGCTCGCGACCAAGCCGAAACCGGCAACGCGCCCGGCCGGCTGAACGGCGTCAGGCGGCGGCGGGTACCGTTACGCCCACCATCGCATCTCGCGTCACGATGGCGGCGAGCTGCTCCGCCGACCAGCCGTCGGTGCCCTCCGGCCGCTGCGGCAGAACGAGATAGCGCATGTCGGCATTGGAATCGTGCACGCGGACGGTCTTGGAATCGGGCACGTTCGTCCCGAACTCCTCCAGCACGGCACGCGGCTCGACGACGGCACGCGAGCGGTAGCTCTTGGACTTGTACCAGTCCGGCGGCAGGCCGAGGATCGGTCGCGGATAGCACGAACACAGCGTACAGACGATCATGTTGTGCACATCGTCGGTGTTCTCGACGACGACGAGTTCCGCGTCGCCCATGTCGAAGCCCATTTCCTCCACGGCGGCGGTGCCGTCCTCGAGCAAACGGGCCTTGAAGTCGGCGTCCGTCCAGGCACGGGCGACGATGCGCGCACCGTCGGCCGGGTCGCGGCTGTCGAGAAATTCGAGATTGCGGCGCACGTCGTCGGCGGTGACGACCCCCTTCTCGATCAACAGCTCCTTCATGGCCTGGGCCATCAGCTCGTAATAGCCGGTCTCGTTCGTATCTGGCGTCGTGCCGGGATGGTCGTGATCGTGATCGTGGTCGTGCCCGTGAGGCGCGCCGCCCCGTTCTTCCGTCGTCATGTCCCTTACCCCTCGATTTTTTCGAGCCAGTGGTCGTAGATCTCCAGGTCCAGCGTATCGCCGGGCGGCCCCTTGTAGTCCGGCCAGATATCGGTCTGCGCGATGCGCACGCGGTAGAGTTCGCGTTGCGGCGTCCCGTCGAAGCCGTACGCGAGTTCCTCGGGGTTCCTGAAAGCGCCGCAAAAGCGCTCGATCACGCCCGTCTTTCCGCGGGCGTAAAACGGCGTGCGCCGGTGTCCCGGCGGATGGGAATCGCGGATACGAACCCGCTCGCCGACATTGAACATCGTCATCGTGCCGCCTCCAGTTTCGATTTGATTGCGTCCATCCGCGCCAGCACCTCTTCGCGGGTCACAACGCCCTTTTCTTCCATCAGATTGACCATCGCCTCGGACCAGCGCTCGAAATAGTCCTGCGCGTAGACGTCCGACGGCAGGTCTTCGAGCGCGCGACGCAGTTCGTCGATCCGCATGATGTCGTATTCGCGCATCGCGGCGGCGAGCGACGTTACCATCTTCGCCCACGGTTCCGCCGCGTGTTCCTCCATCGAGATCGGGCCGGCATCCATGCCGCCCATGTCATGCTGACGTTGCATCTCTTCGCATCTCCCCTTTTGCGGTATCTTGCGTCCGTGCAGGCGCGATTTCAAGATCGGCGCAACTTCTCGATCCGCTCATCGATTTCCTGGGCGGTCAGAACGCCCTTTTCGATCAGTACGTTCCGGACCGATACGGTCGCCAGGTCGAAATAGCGCAGCGCGTGATAGTTCTCGTCGCCGACGTCTTCGCGCGCGCGGCGGCTTTCATGGAGATTGACGAGCCCGGGCCCCTTGTTGCCCAGCGCCGCGCGCAGCGCAGTCGCCAGCTTTCCGTAGTAGGGCGCCTCCTTGTCCTCCATCGGAATGGGGCCCCATTTCGAGGCGCCGTCCTCGCCGCCGATATCGTTCACCCTTTTCATCGGTCCCTCCGCCCGCTATGTCTGCGGGGATAATAAGGGAGACAGCCCGAATGCGCGACCAGTCGCTGCGCGGCCATATTGCAAATCTCGAACAGCAGGGCGAGCTGATCCGAATCGTGAAGGAGGCGGATCCCCACCAGAACGTCTCTGCCATCGGCTGGAAGGCGTACGACCGGCTGGGCAAGTCGACGCTGTTCACCAATCTGAAGGGCTTTCCCGGCTGGGAGCTGGTCAACCAGGTAATCACCGACCGGCGCAAGTGGTCGATCGCGCTGGGCGTCGACGAAGACGCGCTGATTCCGACGATGATCGAGCGCGTCCGCCGGCAGGTCCCGCCGGTCGAGGTCGGCCGCGACTCCGCGCTGGTGAAGGAAGTAATTCTCGAAGGCGACGACGCCGACCTCACGAAGATCCCGGCGCTGTGGCATGCCGAACACGACCCCGGCCCCTACATCGCGTCGGGCATGGCGATCATCAAGGATCCCGACACGGGCATCCGCAACATGTCGATCCACCGTCAGCAGATCATGGGGCCGCGCGAAACGGGCTTTCTGATCTGCCCGCGCCACGCGCTGCGCATCTACCAGAAATACCAGGCCCGCAACGAGCCGATGCCGGTCGCGATGGTGATCGGCGCCCACCCGGCGATCTATTACGCGTCCGGCTTCACGTCGTCCTACGGGCTCGACGAGCTCGAGATTGCAGGCTCTCTGCTCGACGACCCGATCCGCCTGGTGAAATGCGAGACCATCGACATCGAGGTACCCGCCGAAGCCGAAATCGTCATCGAAGGCGAAGTCCTGCCGGAGGGCATGGTGGAAGAGGGCCCGTTCGGCGAGGCGACAGGCACCTACGCAATGGAAGGCTCGACGGAAATCTTCCGCGTGAAGGCGATCACCCACCGGAAGAACCCCGTCTTCTACGCCATGCAGTGCGGCGCGCCGATGACCGACACCCAGTCGATCACCGGAACCTGCATCGAGACCGTCGTGACCGACCATCTGAAGAACGTGGAGGGCGGGCTCGACCTGCTCGACGTCCGGTGCCTCGGCATCTCCGGCCTGATGGCGATCGTCCTCAAGCTGAGGCCGCGCGTCGAAGGCCAGGCCAAGACCGCGCTGATGGCCGCGCTGTCTAGCCCGTACCTGCATCCCAAGCTCGCCATCGCCGTCGACGACGACATCGACGCGTCCGACCTGCGCCAGATATTCTGGTCGCTGACGACGCGGGTTCACGGCTCGCGCGACGTGGTCAAGGTTCCCAACACGCGCATCTGGTCGCTGGACAACGTCTCCGACATCGTGCCGGGCATGAGCGCGATGTACCGCATCGGCACCAAGCTCATCATCGATGCCACCAAGCCCGCGGTCACCCAGACCGACGAGCGCGCCCGATTCGAGATGGCGATGCCGCATGATTACAACGACGTCGATCTGGGAGCGTTTCTGCCCTGAGGGCGGGTTTTGGAACCGTCGGCGCGGACGGTTGTTCGATTGACTGCCAAGCAATAAGATATCTAAGCAAAATCGCTATAGCTGTCAGATCGAAATCCGAGAGGCCGTCATTTCCAGCACCGAGCTAAAGGAACCGCGGAAAGGCGGCGTCGACGATCTGTTGCCGGATCGAAGTGCGGGCTATCTCGTCCGCGACACGCACCTGCTGTTCGCCAAGGCGCTGCGCAACCGCCTGCAGGAACACCAGATTACGCCTGGGCAATGGTATTTCCTGCGTGCGTTATGGGAAGAGGAAGGGCTCAGCCAGCGGGAGCTGAGCCGTCGGGTCGGCACCACCGAGCCGACGACCGTCAGCGCATTGCGCCTGCTTGCCCGCAACGGCATGATCGAGCGCGTCCGCAATCCGAAGGACCGGCGGACGATCAACATCTTCCTGACCGACAAGGCGCGGGCGATGAAAGCGGACCTGATGCCCATCGCGGTTGACGTAAACGATATCGCGACGGCCGGGCTGTCGGAGCCGGAGTTCGAACAGTTGCGGGCGCTGCTCGGCAAGATCCGATCGAATCTGGTCGATTCCGGCGTCTGACCGTTGCCGGAAACGCGCCGGAAACCGCGCTTGACCGGCATTCCGGCAAAATACTAAGATATCTAAGAATTATTCGGTGCGCGTCCGAAGACGCCTGCCGTTGGAGGAGAAGGCAATGAGCGACAATCCGAAGTTTATCGACCGCACCGGCTACAAGTACCCCGAAAAGCTCGACCTTTGGGAACCGTTGATGATCTCCAAGGAGGAGATCGACGAAGAAGTCGAGCGGCTTGCCGAACAGCCGCGGCCCGAGAACGGCCGGCGGCAGTCGCTGATCGTGCATCCGCGCTGGAAGGAACTTGGCGTCGGGCCGGGCCTCAACCCGGGCGTCCGCGTCACGCTCGAAGTTCTCAAGCCAGGCGAGCAGACGGCGCCGATCCGCCATAACTCCACGCAGGTCAACTTTTCGATCCGCGGCGAAGGCCATTCCATCGTCAACGGCAAGAAGATCGCCTTCGACCAGTACGACGTGTGGAACTTCCCGTCGATGTCGACCTACTGGCACGTCAACGATTCGAAGGACCTGCATGTCCGGCTGAGCTATTCCAACGCCGCACTGCTGGAAAAGATGAACGTCCACATCGTCGACGAGGAACCGCCGCCGATGATGGAACTGGTCGAGTCGGAGCGGAAAAAGGCCGCCGAGGAAAAGGCCCGCGCCGAAGCGAACGAGGCCGACAGTACGCGAAAGAGCCCCTACGGTACGTTCCAGCTTACCGACGACGGCGCGTGGCTGATGCCCTATGAAACGCTGATCAACCCCGAGGCCGTCGACTCGAAGGCGCTTCACTGGCCGTGGCAGGACGTCAAGCGGGAACTCGACAAGCTGACGGCACTCGGCAAGGACTATGTCGGTCGCAGGCTCTATCTGCTGTTCAACCCGATGACGACGCGGTTCAACGGTACGACGCCCAACTTCTTCGCGACCATGACCGTGCGGCCGCCCAAGATCGTGGACAAGCCGCACCGGCACGTCTCTTCCGCCATGAACTACTATTTCCACGGCACCGGCCGCTCGACGGTCGAGGGCAAGGTTTACGAATGGAAGGCCGGCGACCTGATGCTGTCGGCGCCGGGCTGGGGCATCCACAACCACGCGTCCTACGACGAGCCGGTCTACGAGCTGACCATCCAGGAC
>JAYQUR010000123.1:0-9126 GCA_038148075.1 Alphaproteobacteria bacterium
GGGAGGAACCGCCATGGCCGGAACGGGCCGCATCGACGTCCATCATCACGTCCTGCCGGAATTCTACAAGGATGCGCAGCGCAGCGTCGGCATCACCGGCACCGCCTATCGCGGCTTTCCCGACTGGACGCCGGAAAAGAGCCTCGCGGTGATGGAGACCAACCGGATCGACACGACGATCTTCTCCTTCACCTCCCCCGGCATCTGGTTCGGCGATAGCGCCCAGACCAGGGACCTGGCCCGTCAGTGCAACGATTATCTGGCAAAGCTCGCTGACAGGTATCCCGGCAAGTTCGGGGGCTTCGCGTTCCTGCCGCTGCCGGACGTCGACGCGGCCATCGACGAGCTGGGCCGCGTCCACGACGAGCTGAAGCTCGACGGCATTACGCTGCTGACCAGCGTCGACGAGCGCTATATCGGCCATCCCGACTTCGAGCCGCTCTACGCCGAGCTCGACCGGCGGGGCACCGTGGTCTTCATCCATCCCTGCTATCCGCCCGGCACCGAGGCGCAAGGCTGGGATATCCCGCGCATGCTGATCGATTACCCGTTCGAAACGACGCGGGTCGCGGTGAACCTGATCTTCAAGGGCGTGATGACCCGCTATCCGAACATCAAATTCATTCTGTCCCATTCCGGCGGCACGTTGCCGTTTCTCGCGCACCGCGTTTCGATCTTCGACAAGCAGACGCCGTTCCAGGACAACTATCCGGAGGGGGCGCTCGCTCTCATCAAGCGGTTCTGGTTCGACACGGCGCTGTCCGGCGCGGACCTGCCGCTCGCCGGGCTGACCGGCGTCGCGGACAAAAGCCGGATCCTGTTCGGCACCGACTATCCGTACGTGACCGAAGCGGTGGCGGAAGCCGAGACGAAGGGCTTCGACGCCTGGGGCGGTTTCTCGGATGCCGAGCGCGCCGCCGTCGACCGTGGAAACGCTGAGACGCTTTTCCCCCGTTTCGCCTGATCGCCACTCGATTCTGAAAGGACTGCCGCGATGGACGGTTATCGCATCGGAAACGCGCTTCCCCGGGAAGAAGATTTCCGCCTGCTGCGTGGCCGCGGCCGCTACGCCGACGACGTCAACGCGCCGCGTCAGGCCCGCGCCCATGTGCTGCGCTCGCCGCACGCGCATGCCGATATCGTCTCGATCGACACATCCGCGGCGCTCGCCGCCCCTGGCGTCCTGTCGGTACTGACAGGCGATGACCTCGCGGAACGCGGGCTCGGGACGCTGCGCCCGGCGATGGCCGGCAAGCGGAGCGACGGCTCGCCGGGCTTCGTCTGCGTCCAGCCCCTGCTCGCGCAAGGGCGCGTCCGTTTCGTGGGCGAACCGGTCGCCTTCGTCGTCGCCGAGACCGTCGATCAGGCGAAAGACGCCGCCGAGCTGATCGAGATTGAATACGCTCCCCTCGCCGCCGTCATCGCCGTCGACGACGCCCTGGCCGACGGCGCGCCGGCGATCTGGGCCGACAATCCCGGCAACGAGGCTTTCACGCACGAGCGCGGCGACGCGGCGGCGGTGGATGCCGCCTTCGCAGGCGCGGCGCACGTGGTTAAACACCGGGTCTGCGTCAACCGGGTCGCCTGCAATGCCCTGGAGACGCGCGGCTGCATCGCGTTCTACGATCCGGACGAGGACCGCTACGAGCTCCGCGCCACCGTGCAGTCCGTCCACGGCATCCGCGCCCAGATCTGCAACCAGATATTCAAGATGCCGCAGACCAGGCTGCGGGTCGTCTGCGACCAGATGGGCGGCGGGTTCGGCATCAAGGGCGGCTGCTATCCGGAATACAGCCTCGCGCTGTGGGCGTCCGAAATCCTCGAACGGCCGGTAAAATGGATCGCCGACCGGGCCGAAAGCCTGCTGACCGACGAACAGGGCCGCGGCGGCCTCGTAGACGCCGAACTTGCGCTCGATGCCGACGGGAGGTTCCTCGGCCTCCGGACCCATACCAAGGTGCCGATCGGCGCGTATTTCACCAACGACCGCAACATCCGCTCGACCACGGGCGGCCTCGGCGGGCTCGCCGGCGTCTACGGCATCCCCGCGATCCACGCCAAAGTCACCGGCGCGCTGACGAATATCATGACCAACGCGCAGTATCGCGGCGGAGCCAAGCCCGAACCGGTCTTCGTGATCGAGACGATGGTCGACGTGGCGGCCCGGCAGATCGGAATTGACCCGGTCGAACTGCGTCGCCGCAACACGCTGGGCACGGACGCGATGCCGTTCACCACCTGCCTCGGCGACGTCTACGACTGCGGCGACTTCATGCGCAACTACGACCAGTGCCTCGCCGCGGCCGAGATCGACGGGTTCGCGGCGCGTAGCGCCGCGGCGAAGGCCAACGGCAAGGTCCTCGGCATCGGCACGTCGAACTCGATTACCGGCGTCGCCAGCACCAACTTCGAACATGTCGAGATCAGGTTCGATCCGTCGGGCGACATTACGCTGCTGTGCGGCGCGATGGATCACGGCCAGGGTCACGGCACGACCTTCAAGCAGGTCCTCGCCGACAAGCTCAGCATCGACGGCGGCGGTATCCAGTATCGGTTCGGCGACACCGACAAGGTCGCATTCGGCGTCGGCACGTTCAACGCCCGCGTCGCGACATTCGCCGGCTCCGCCGTGACGCTCGCCGCCGACAAGATCATCGACAAAGGCAAACGGATCGCCGCCCATATGCTTGAAGCCGCCGACGGCGATATCGAGTTCGCCGACGGCACATTCACGGTCGCCGGGACGGACCGCTCGGTCTCGCTGCAGGACGTCGCAAAAACCGCGTTCCAGAAACCCAACCTGCCCGCCGGTATGGAGCCGGGTCTCTACGAGCACGGCGAATTCGGCATGGGCGAAGGCGATGCGCCGGTCTATCCCAACGGCGCGCACCTCGCCGAGGTGGAAATCGACGTCGATACTGGCCGGGTGGCGCTGGTCCGTTACGCCGCCGTCGACGACGCCGGCAACATCCTCAACCCGATGCTGTTCGACGGCCAGGTTCACGGCGGGATCGTGCAGGGCGCGGGTCAAGCGCTGATGGAGGACGTGAATTACGATCCCGAAAGCGGCCAGCTCATGACCGGCTCGTTCATGGATTACTGCATGCCGCGGGCCGACGATTTCCCCGATTTCAGGCTCGCTGCCAACGAGGTACCGACCGCGCGCAACCCGCTCGGCGTCAAGGGCGTCGGCGAGGCGGGCACGGTCGGCGCGCTGCCGGCGGTGCTGAACGCGATCAATAACGCGCTCCACGAGCTGGGCGCCCCGGCGATCGAGATGCCCGCGACGCCGGAGAAGGTATGGCGCGCGATCCAGGCCGCCAAATCCGCCGCCTGAGCGTCCGGTTCAGAGAATCAGCGCCGTCACCAGCAGGAAGTAGATGGACAGGCTGGAGACGTCCTGGATGATGGTGCAGATTGGCCCGCTGCCCAGAGCCGGATCCAGACCCGCCTGCTGAAACAACGCGGGCAGACCGAAACCGACGACGGCGGACACCGCTCCACCCGCCAGGACTGCGAGCCCCACGGCGAGCGCGAGCGGTTGGCTCCCGAAGAAACCGAGGACCCCCAGATAGGCGACGGCCCCGAGCGCGCCGCCGATGGCGATGCCGATAATCAGTTCGTCGCGCATCAGCCGCGGAATAGAAATATGGTCTGCGGAAAGACCCCGCACCGCGACGGACACCGCCTGGGCGCCGATGGCGCCGGCGACATAGACGAGGGCCGGCACGAAGAATGCCACAGCAACGTTTTCCTCCAGCGTCCGCTCGAACCCCGCCATGACGTAGGTAATTACCGACGACGCCAGCAGCCCGACCAGCAACCAGGGCAGACGGCGCCGGAACCTGTCGAGAAGCGGCGTGTCCAGGGACATGACCGGCCCCGCGTCATGGAGCTTGATGCCGGCAAGACGCTGAATGTCCTCCATGTGTTCCGTCCGCAATATCCGGAGAAGCGCCTCGGGCGGCACGGCGCCGATCAGCGTGCCGTCGTCGCCGACGACCGGAACGGCGATCATGCCGAGATCCATTGCGAGGAGCGCAACCTGCTCCTGATCGTCGGAAGGCCGAACGGCGTCGTGCTCTGGCTCCATGATGTCGCCAATGCGAATCGCGTGGTCGGCGAGCAGGTCGTTGATGCGGACGATTCCTTCGAGCCGGCCTGCATCGTCGGTGACGAAGACGGTATCGGCGCAGTCGAATCTTTGTCCGCGCAGCGCCGCCACGACGTCCTCCGCCGGGGTTTCGGGCGTCGCGCGGGGTATGCGCGTCACCATGTGGGAGCCGGCGGTTTCGCGGACCGCCTCTTCGAAGCCGTCTGTCGGAAAGCTGGTCACGAGCGTCCTCGCCCTCTGCCGTGCGCCTGTACCGACCCTAGCGCCCCGCCCCGCCGCCGTCATCCGCAACGGGGCCGATAAGTGTTCGCGTGAAATAGAGGAACCTGTAGTGTCCGGATCGTTAGCGGCAAACGGCGCCAATGGAGGACCTGATGAGCGACACGATCGTCTATGAGTTCCGCGACGACATCGCCCGTATCACCATCGACCGGCCCGACACGGGCAACCGCGTGACGAACGCCATGGCGGCCGATCTGGGCGCCGCGATAGAATCGGCCGGCATAGAGGGCGCGAAACTCGTTCTGTTGCGCGGCGCGGGAGAGGTGTTTTGCCTCGGCCGCGACCTGCCGCCCGACGCGGAATCGGGCACGGCGATCGAAATCCGTGCCGGCAACACCGACCCGGCGCTCGCGCTGTTCGCGACGTTCGAGAAATGCCCGGCGACGATCGTCGGCGTCGTCCAGGGACGCGCCGTCGGCATGGGATGCGCGATGGCGGCGTTGTGCGACATCACGCTGGCCGCCGACGATGCCCAGTTTCAGGTGCCCGAAATGGGCCGCGACCTGCCGCCGACGCTGGTAATGTGGGCCCTGTCAGGTCGAATTCCGCGCAAGGCCGCCGCCTTCATGGTCTATTCGCGCGATCCGGTGGATGCGCAGACGGCTCTCGGCATGGGGCTTGTGAGCCGCGTCGTACGGGCGGAAGACCTGGAGGACGAGACGTCTTCGCTGATCTCGAAATTGTCGGAAAACTCCGCCGCGTCACTCAACGCCGTAAAAACCTATATGCGGTCCGCGCCGGATACGGACAGGCAGAGCGCGGCCGACCTGGCAAGCAATCTGCTGTCGAACGTGCTGGCCTCCGGCTAGTCGCCCCCCGACGCGCCGCGCGGAAGGCCGCGGGCGCGGCGACTTCGGCTCCCGGTGCGTGGCGTCCCTCCGGCCGGTTCTACGGCAGCGGGTTCAACCCGTCCGCGCGGACCGCGCGCTCGTAGACGGGAATGTCGATGATGGCCGGCGCCGCACCCGCCTGACCGAACATGTCGGCAATCCAGCCGCGGTGATAGCTGCCGTGGGTGACGAGGTGAGTCAGGCACATCGCGCGCGACAGCGAACCGGTATTGCCGCCGATCAGTTCGTAATCGACGACTTCCTCGAGATCGTCCTCGCTCAGCGAATCGAGATACGCGACCAGCGTCTTGTCCATTGCCTGCCGCGCTTCCCAGAGCTCCTCCATGTCGTCGTAAAGGCGCGCGCGAAGCTCTTCGATGCAATGCGGGCGCTTTTCCATGTGGGCGTGCCACATCCGGTCGACGGCGAGCAGGTGGTTGAGGCTGAGATGAATCGATTCGAGGAGCGTCTTGCGTTTCTTGGTCACTTCCTCGGGCGGAAGATCGAAGACCTTCTTGTACAGTTCGGCGTTCGCCCAGGCGTTGTATTCGAGCAGGCTCCGCAGATATCCCTTGTCCTTCATCGACGTGTCCTCCGTGTTCGAGTTTGCGCGATCATACCGGCAACGCTTCCGCGGCGGGAATCATATATAAAGCGACCATGAACAGACCTCTTCTGAGCGCGTCCGAAAGCGTGACCTGATGTCCCGATTCCTGCCGTCCGTCGCGCCCGACATTCGCGCCGGCCACGCCGCCGACCTCAAGGCGATGCGCGCCGTTCTCCCCTATCTGTGGCCGCGCGGAGACGTCGGCATGCGGGCGCGGGTGGTCCTGTCGGTCGCCATCCTGCTGCTGACGGCACTGCTGAACGCGCTGCTGCCGGTTCTGTTCAGCCGCGCCATCGACGCCCTGACGCCGTCCGGCGCCTCAGCACTGATCGTCGCGCCGATAGCGCTGCTGCTGAGCTGGGGACTCGTCTTCTGGCTCGCGCGTTCGCTCAACGAGCTGCGCTGGATCCTGTTCGGCCCGCTGGAGCAACGCGTCCGCCGACGGCTCGGCCTCGCGGTTTTCGATCATCTGCACACGCTGTCCCTGCGTTATCACCTGTCGCGGCGGACCGGCATGCTGAGCCGGATACAGGAACGCGGCCTGGAGGCCGTTGCCGACCTCCTGTTCCAGCTCGTCTTCGTCATCGCGCCGCTGATAACCGAGATCGTCGTGATCACCGTCGTCGTGCTCACGCAATTCGAGTGGCATTTCGCCGTCATCATGGCGACTACGCTGACCGTCTTCCTGTTCGCCGTCGTGTTCGGCTCGGAGGCACTGCGGCGTTTCCAGCGGCCTGCGGTTATCAAGGCGGGGGAGGCGCACGGCAAGGCGATCGACAGCCTCCTGAACTACGAGACGGTCAAATATTTCGGAAACGAGCGCTACGTCTCCGAGCGCTATGACAGGGAACTGACCGAAGTCGAACGGCTGACGGTGCGCTCGCTGCTGTTCCGCAGCCTGCTCGGCGCCGCGCAAATGACGGTCCTCGCCGTCGGCGCAGGCACGATCCTGCTGCTCGGCGGCCGCGACGTGGCCGCAGGCGCAATGACGGTAGGCGCGTTCGTTCTCATCAACACCTATCTGCTGCAACTCGTCCGGCCGCTGGAGAGGCTCGGCAATCTCTACCGCTCGATCAAGCAGGCGCTGATCGATCTCGACCAGATGACCCGCATCTTCGACGAGGCGCCGGAGATCACCGACCGGACAAACGCCGTCCCGCTCGATCTCGGCCCGGGCGCCATCGCCTTCGAAAACGTCTCGTTCGCCTACGATCCTCGGCGCCCGGTGCTGAAGAACGTCAGCTTCGAGGTGCCCGCGGGTCGCAAGGTGGCGCTGGTGGGCCCCAGTGGCGGCGGCAAGACGACCGTCGGCCGGCTGCTGTTCCGGTTCTACGATCCGCAGGAAGGCCGCGTGCTGATCGACGGCCACGACATTCGCGATGCGACGCAGGCCTCCGTGCGCGCCGCCATCGGCGTGGTTCCGCAGGACACCGTGCTTTTCAACGAATCCATCCGCGAGAACCTGCAGTTCGGTCGGCCCGACGCGAACCGGGAAACGATCGAGGACGCAGCGCGACTCGCCCAGATTCACGATTTCATCGCCGCCCTGCCCGACGGCTACGAATCCATCGTGGGCGAGCGCGGACTCAAGCTGTCGGGCGGCGAAAAGCAGCGGGTCGCCATCGCCCGCGCCGTTCTCAAGAAGCCGCGCATCTTCCTGTTCGACGAGGCGACGTCCGCCCTCGACAGTCACACGGAACAGGCGATCCAGAAGAGCCTGACCGAGGTTTCGCGCGGCTCGACGACGATGGTGATCGCGCATCGGCTGTCGACGGTGGTCGACGCCGACCTGATCCTGTTCATCGAGGACGGCGAGATCGTCGAACGCGGATCGCACCTTCAGCTCCTGGCGATGGCAGGCAAATACGCCGAGCTCTGGATGCGCCAGCAGCGCCACGGAGATGAGGAAGATGAAACCGACGAAACCGGCGAGGATCCGCCGGGCGCGTTATCGGCCCTCGAGGAGGAACCGCTCGCGGAACTCGAAGCGGGCCTCGCACGACGGCTGAACGATCAGGCAGAGTGAGCCGATCGTCTGCGGCACGGCCGCAAGTCCGGAAAGACGGGCTTCCAATGCCGTCCTGAAACGCGCTCTCGACCCGTCATCGAGCCGCCCCGTCAGCGTCATGTGGAACCTGAATTCCTCGAATACATAGGGATAACCCCACCGGGAGAGATATTTTTCCTGCGTGGGGCTGAGACCGCCGCCCCGTCTTTTCGCGGCCTCTCCGGGTTCGGGCGGCGCGCGAAAACCGTCGAAGGCTTCGACGCAGGCGCCCGCGAGCCGGGTCACCGCATGGTTATCATAAACGGGAAGCAGGGCTAGAAATCCTCCGATGCCCGCAACATCCAGAGGGCCGAGAGGCGCCGCGGCATTCTCTCGGGCGAAAACCGAAAGCGCAGCGCGAAGCTCGTCCTCGTACCGGCCGTCGGCCAGCCTGAAGGGCGGTTTCAACGTGGCATGGAAGCCATAGGTCCGCGGCGCATCGGTGGCCGCACGCCATTCTTCTTCTGCAATATCCGTGGGAAGATCCGGGACGATCTCCCACCCGGTCACTGCGTCGTAGCCAAGCCAGTCGGACGCGGCGCGGTAGAGATCGCTGTCTGCGTCGGGGCAGTGATAAATCGCATAGCGGACGGTCATCGCTCAGTCGTCGGGATCGCCCGCGTGGAGCCAACGGAAAAGCCAGGCCGCCAGCAGCGCGCCGACGATTTGCGCGAGGATGAACATCGGAATATCGGCAGGGCGAATCCCGGAGAACGTGTCGGTAAAGCCGCGCGCGATGGCGACCGCCGGATTCGCGAACGACGTCGACGACGTGTACCAGTAACCCGCCGTGATATAGAGCCCGACCGCAAACGGGATGGCGTCCGCACGATAGCGCAGGCAGCCGAAAATGGTTGCCAGCAACCCGAACGCGGCGACGATCTCGCCCGCCCATTGCGACGGCCCGGTACGAACCGTCGTCGACCAGGTTACGGCGTCTTCCTCGAACATGTAATGCGCGACGATCGTCCCGACGATACCGCCGATGATCTGGACGACGATATAGGGAACGATCTCGCGTTTGCCGAAACGGCCGCGTACGCTGAGCGCGATCGTGACCGCCGGATTGAAATGCGCACCCGAGACCGGCCCGAAGATCAGGATGAGAACGACGAGGATCGCACCGGTCGCGATCGTGTTGCCGAGCAGGGCGAGCGCGTCGGTCCCGCCCGCGGGTCGCTCTCCCGTGAATGACGAGGCGTCGACCGTGGCGCCCAGGGTGCGGGTCCGCCGCGCTGCGGCGACA
>JAYQUR010000124.1:0-9063 GCA_038148075.1 Alphaproteobacteria bacterium
TCTCGGTGGCGGTCTTCTTGGCGAACAGCATCGCAACCTCTCCCTAGAAGATTCCCCGGTCGTCGCGGGTCGCGTAGTCGAGCGCCGCGGCATCCAGCGTGACGTGCAGCCCGCCGAGCTCGTCGGCGCTCAGATCGGGCAGTTTCTGGACCGTCTCGAGGAAGCGATTCCGCTCAGAGTCCGTGATAATACCTTCCGTCAAGATATTGAATTTATTAATGTAGTTATCCCGCGCGAACGGGCGTGCGCCGGCCGGATGCGCATCCGCGACGGCAAGTTCGTCCTCCAGCACCGTGCCGTCCTTCATCGTGATGACGACGCGGCCGCCGAAGGCGCGCTGGTTCGGATCGGGGTGGTGATAGCGCTCCGTCCACTTGGGATCCTCCACGGTCGAGATCTTGTGCCACAGCGCCACCGTGTCCGGACGCTGGGCGCGCTCGGGCGCGTAGGACCGGACGTGGTGCCACGCCTGGTCCTGCAGCGCGACGGCGAAGATGTACATGATCGAATGGTCGAGCGTCTCGCGGCTGGCCTTGGGGTCCATCTTCTGCGGATCGCCCGCGCCGGTGCCGATGACGTAGTGCGTGTGGTGGCTGGTGTGGATGACGACGCTATCGATCGCGTCGAAGTCCGAAATCTGTGCGCCCATCTTGCGCGCGAGATCGATCAGCGCCTGGCTCTGGTATTCGGCCGAGTGTTCCTTGGTGTAGGTCTCGAGGATCGCGCGCTTGGCCTCGCCCGGCCCGGGCAGCGGCACGGTGTAGTTCGCGTCCGGGCCGTCGAGCACCCAGGCGATCACGCTGTCCTCGCCCTCGTAGATCGGAGACGGCGCGCCCTCGCCCCGCATGCAGCGGTCGACGGCCTCGATCGCGAGCTTGCCCGCGTGCGACGGCGCGTAGGCCTTCCAGCTCGAAATCTCGCCCTTGCGCGACTGGCGGGTGGAGACCGTCACGTGCAGCGCCTGCTGCACCGCCTGGTAGATCGTTTCGGTGTCGAGGCCGAGCAACGTGCCGATGCCGGCCGCGGCTGACGGGCCGAGATGCGCGATATGGTCGATCTTGTGCTCGTGCAGGCAGATGCCCTTCACGAGGTCGACCTGGATCTCGTAGCCGGTCGCAATGCCGCGGACCATGTCGCGGCCCGAGCGGCCCTTCTGCTGCGCCACGGCAAGCACCGGCGGGATGTTGTCGCCCGGATGCGAATAGTCGGCTGCCAGGAACGTGTCGTGATAGTCCAGCTCGCGCACCGCGGTGCCGTTCGCCCACGCCGCCCACTCCGCGGAGAAACGCTGGTCCTGCGGCATGCCGAAGACCGTGGCGCCGCCGGCGCGCGGATGGCAGATCGCCATGGCGCGGGCGTTGGCGACCGGACGGCGGTTGACCGACGCCATTGCCACCGACGCGTTGTCGATGATGCGGTTGATGATCATGTCGGTTACCGCGTCCTCGATCTCGACCGGATCGGACGCGACGGACGCGATCTTCCAGGCGAGTTGGTCCTCGCGCTTGAGTTCCTGCTTGGACGGATAGACCTTAACGGTATGATTTTTCACGAATTTATGTCTCCGGGCACGGGCGTCGAAAAGCGCGCCATCATAGCTCCGGACGCGCGGACGTCAACGAATCCGCGGTATTCGGGAAGCGGCGTCTTGCCGCTCCCCCGGCCCTGTGATACGCCGATTGGAAAGCGCGCCGGGAAGCGCCGCGAAACGGGGAGAACAAGCCGATGGCCGACTACGTCCTGCGCCTCTACACCGACGTGCTGACCGAAAAAGCAACGTTATCCGCGCCGCTCCCCGGCATGGTCCGCGCGCTCTACGTCGCGAACGGCATGGCGACGGTCAGGAGCAACGGCACCGGCGCGACGCTGAACGCGAACTCCGCGATCCACACCACCGGCGAGGTCGAGGTCACGGCTGGCGCCGACGGCGCGCGCATTCTCCGCTACGAGCTGGTGCCGAAGGGCGCCGCCGAGGTGCTGGCCGCGGGCGACGGCGTCACCTCGGTCGCCAAACTCGCCGCCGAAATCGACCTCGAGCCGGGAGACGGCTACCTGCTGCGCTGCGACCGCGTCGACATTCCGCCGTCAGGGATTGCGTACACCCACGTCCATCAGGGCCCCGGCATCCGCTGCCTGCTCGAAGGCGGCTTCGTCGTCGAGACCGACGGCAAGACCCACACCATCGCCGCCGGCGAGCCGTGGTTCGAGGCGGGCCCGATTCCGGTCCTCGCCTGGGCGCCCGACGACAAGCCAGGCAATTTCTCGCGCGTGATGATCCTGCCGCGGAAGCTGAAAGGCACCTCCTCGATCAGCTACGTGAAGGAAGAGGACAAGGACAAGCCGAAGCGCCAGCGCTACACGATCTTCCTCGACGAGTTCATCGAGATTTGAGGGTGGCGCGTCGGAGAGACACCCTCTCCCTCAAGGGAGAGGGGATTTCATTTACGTACCCGCGCTTCCCGTTTCACGTCCCCTCGCCCCTCCGGGGAGAGGGACAGGGAGAGGGGGACGCCCGAACGTGATCGCGATCGCCCGAACCAACTTGCATCGAAGCCAACCGCTCCCCGGTGTCACCCCGGACTTGTTCCGGGATCCAGCGGGACCCAGATGCCGGTCTGGATCCCGGAACATGTCCGGGATGACAATGTGCGTGAAAGAAATACGATAGCGTCACCCGCGAGAGATTCCCGCCGTCGCGGGAATGACACTACCGGCCAACGACGCCGCAAAGGATAGAACGATGCCCGACAGCGCCTCCGCCTCCTCCAATCTCCGCACCGGCGGCCAGATCCTCGTCGACTGCCTGAAGCTGCACGGGGTCGATACCGTCTTCTGCGTGCCGGGCGAGAGCTACCTGGCGACGCTCGACGCCTTCCACGACGCGCAGGACGCGATCGATCTCGTCGTCTGCCGGCAGGAAGGCGGCGTCACCAACATGGCCGACGCCTACGGCAAGATGACCGGCCGTCCCGGCATCGCGTTCGTCACGCGCGGGCCGGGCGCGACCAACGCGTCGGTCGGCGTGCACACGGCGCATCAGGATTCGACGCCGATGATCCTGTTCGTCGGCCAGGTCGGCCGCGACATGATGGAGCGCGAGGCGTTCCAGGAGGTCGACTTCCGCCGCTTCTTCGGCGAGATGACCAAGTGGGTCGCGCAGATCGACAACGCCGCACGCATCCCCGAGATGGTGAGCCGCGCCTTCCACGTCGCCACGTCGGGCCGTCCCGGGCCCGTCGTCCTCGCCCTGCCCGAGGACATGCAGAAGGACCGTGCCGACGCCGAGGACGGCCAGCGCTACAAGTCGGCACAGGCGCACCCCGGCGCCGACGACATGGCAACGTTCCGCGATATGCTGGCGGCGGCGAAGAAGCCGATGGTGCTGGTCGGCGGCGGCGGCTGGTCGGACGGCGCGTGCGCCGATCTCAGGACCTTCGTGGAGACCAACAGGCTGCCGGTCGCGGCGGCGTTCCGGCGTCAGGACCTGCTGGACAACCGCCACCCGTCCTTCGCGGGCCTCGTCGGGCTCGGCCTCGATCCCAACCTCAGGAAGCGCCTGGACGAGACCGACCTGCTGATCGCCCTCGGCCCGCAATTGGGCGAGATCGTCACCGGCGGATACACCTATTTCGCCTTTCCCAAGCCGCGCCAGCCGCTTATCCACATCTCGGCCGGCGTCGACGAGCTCGGCAAGGTCTATCAGGCCGATCTCGGCATCAACGCGGGCATGGCGGAGTTCTGCGCGGCGGCCGCGGCGATGGAGCCGGTCGAGGCGTCGGCGTGGGCGGCGGAGACCGAGGCGGCGCACGCCGACTATCTCGACTATTCCAGCCCCAAGCCGATGCCTGGGCCGGTGAACTATTCCGAGATCGTCGCGAAGCTCAGCGATACGCTGCCGGACGACACCATCGTCACCAACGGCGCCGGCAATTACGCCGTCTGGGTCCACCGCTTCTGGCGCTACAAGCAGTACGGCACCCAGCTCGCGCCGCAGTCGGGCGCGATGGGCTACGGCGTACCGGCCGGCGTCGCCGCGGGCGTGCGCCACCGCGACCGCATCGTCCTGTCGTTCAACGGCGACGGCTGCTTCCAGATGAACGGCCAGGAGATCGGCACCGCCGTGCAGGAAGGCGCGAAGACGATCTTCATCGTCGTCAATAACGGCATCTACGGCACGATCCGCATGCACCAGGAGCGCGAATACCCGAAGCGCGTCTCCGGAACCCACCTCCACAACCCCGACTTCGCGGCCCTCGCCCGCGCCTACGGCGCGCACGGCGAGACGGTCGAGAAGACGGAAGATTTCGACGCCGCCTTCGCGCGCTGCCGCGCGGCGGACGGGCCGAGCCTGATCGAGCTAAGGATCGAGACGGACGCGGTGCTGCCGACGAATACGCTGTCGGCTATTCGGAAGGCGGCGCTGGGAGGCTAGGCGCGCGCAGAATTCAATTCGACTTCTCCGCGTCCAGCATTTTCTCCACCACGCGCCGCGCCTGAAGCACGCCCGCGTCGGCGTTGATGTCGATCCCGACGCTGTCGGGACCGGCGCGGTCGATACTCCGCTGCTGGGCGGCCAGGATATCGACGTCCTCGCCGAAGGCGGTGCCGGCGGCCTTGGCGAGGAACTTCGTCAGCTCCGCATCGTCGAGACGATAGTTGCGCGCGTGATGCCAGAAATAATGGCAGGATTTCTCCGTCTCGGGCGTAATCGTGTGGTTGGAATAGACCGTGATGCCCTCGTCCCTATTGCCGTCGCGGGCGCCTGTCCCGGCGTTGGCGCAGCCCGCGTCGATAACCACATGGGTCGGCGCGGTCCAGGCGATCAGCTGCCAGCGGTCGACGTTCCCCGGGAAATCGCCGGCGGCCGCGAACATTGCCGGCGGCGGCTTGTCCATGATCCAGCGATCGATATGGACGCGGTCGCCGTCGCGGCGCGTCTCCAGCGGCGCATCGGTGACGCCGTCGGCGCCTAGCGTCGTGGCGTGAACGAATTGCACATGCGACAGGTCGAGCAAGTTGTCCACCAGCAACTGATGATTGCCTTCGACGTGGAAATAGCCGGTGTTGGAAATCCAGCCCGGGTCGTCGTTCCAGTGGTAATCGGGTATCAGGTCCGGATCGGCCTTTTCCGGATCTCCCGGCCACACCCAGATATAGCGATAGCGTTCGACCGCCGGATACGCGCGCACGCCCGCTCCCGGCGGCACGCGAGACTGACCGGGCACCGACACGCAGGCGCCCGACGCGTCGAATTCTAGGCCGTGATACCCACATTGCACGACGTCGCCGGTGCGTCTGCCTAGCGAAAGAGGCAGATGCCGGTGACAGCACCGGTCTTCCAGCGCAGCCGGCACGCCGCGTTCCGTACGGAACAGCACCAACGGCTCGGCGCAGATCGTGCGCCCGAGCAGATTATCGGCAACTTCATGGCTCTCGGCAGCGACGTACCAGGCGTTTCTGACGAAATTCATGTCGGCCTTTCTCGTGTCATCCCAACGTTCCGCGGCTGCCAGACCGACAATGCGTCGCTCCGCCCCCGTTTCGATACCGACCTGCAGTTTAACCTCGGCGTCGAGCAGCGAGTAGTCTGCGCTTGCATCGATAAATCCGGGCTTGGCTCCTGGCTGGCATTAATACCGGGACGCTACCTGGCCCAATGACCCGATTGCACGTGCCGGCCGCACTTCCTATCCTGACCGCCGGACCGAAGCCGAAGGGATAGCGCCATGTTCCTGAAAAACGCCTGGTACGTCGCCGCGTGGGGGACCGAGATCGGCCGCCAGAACCTGCTGCGCCGCACGATCCTGAACGAGCCCGTCGTGTTCTTCCGCAAGGAGGACGGCGCGCCCGTCGCGCTGCACGACAAGTGCGCGCACCGGCACGCGCCGCTGTCGGCGGGCAAGCTGGTCGGGGACCGCATCCAGTGCCCCTATCACGGCATCGAATATGCCGAAGACGGCGCGGCGGTGCGCGTGCCGGGCCAGTCGTCGATCCCGCCGGGGTGTGCGGTGCGTTCCTATCCCGTCGTCGAGCGCCACCAGTGGATCTGGATCTGGACGGGCGATCCGGCGCTGGCCGATCCGGAAGAGATCGAGGACTTCCACTGGATGGACACCCCCGGCTGGCGCGCCAAGGGCGAGACGATGCGTCTCGAGGCAGACTACAAGCTGCTGGTCGAGAACCTGCTCGATCTGTCGCATTTGTCGTTCGTGCACGCCACCACGCTGGGCACCGGCGCCATCGCCGAGGTGCAGATGAAGTTCGACCGCGGCGACCGGCACGTGACGCTGACGCGCTGGATTCTGGATTCGCCGGTCTCGAACATGTTCCAGAAGCTCGGCAATTTCGAGCCGGAGGAGCATGTCGACCGCTGGCAGCACGTCACCTGGACGCCGCCCGCCTTCGTCAAGCTCGACGTGGGCGCGGCGCGGGCCAATACCGGCGCCGTCGACGGCGACCGCTCGCAGGGCTTCGAGTACAGGAACCTCAACGCGATTACGCCCGAGACGGACAAGACGGCGCATTATTTCTGGGCTCAGGCGCGGCCCTTCCGCACCGACGAGGCGTGGATCGACAATCTGTTCGTCGACGCGACGCACGAGGCGTTCTCCGAGGATCTGTGGATCATCGGCCACCAGCAGCGCAACATGGACAGCGGCACCACGCCCGAGCGTACCGATATCCGTCACGACGGCGCCGCGCTCGCCGCCATCCGCATTCTCGAAGACATGATCGAGGCAGAGAACGGCGGCAGCCCGGCGGCGCAGGCGGCAGAATAGAAGCCGGCGCGGGCTTGTCCCGCCCGCGTCAATCCGCGCCTTCCCTGCCGTCCGCCGCCTGCCTAAGCTGCGACCGGACGAACGAACGGACCGGGAGCCCGCCATGAAATTCGCCCATTTCGCCCATATCTGGGGCAAGCCCGGCATGACGCCGCACGCGCGCTACGAGGAGCTGTGGCGCGAACTGGAACTGTGCGATGCGCTGGGCTTCGACTACGGGTTCTGCGTCGAGCACCACTTCACGCCCTACGAAAGCTGGATGTCCTCGCCGTCGTTGTATGCGGTGGGCGCCGGCGCGCGCACCAAACGCATGCGGGTCGGGCCGATGGGCTATATCGTGCCGCTCTACCATCCGCTGCGGCTCGCCGAGGAAATCGCCATCATCGACCAGATGCTCGGCGGGCGGATGGAGGTCGGCCTCGTGCCCGGCATCATGGGCTCCTACTTCGAGCCCTTCGGCCTCGACTACGATTTCCGCAAGTCGCCGACGCTCGAATACCCGGCCTACCTGCGCGCCGCCTTCGGCGACGCCCAGCCGTTTTCATATCACGGCGACAATTTCCATACCGAGGGCGCGCATATCTCGGTACCGCCGGTGCAGAACCCGCACCCGCCGCTCTGGATGATGAGCCGCGATCCGGAGACGCTGGAATTCCTCGCCGCGAACGGCATCAACACCGGCAACTTTCTCGTCTTTCCGCGCGAGGTCGCCGCGCCGCGCTACGCCAGGTACATCGAGGACTGGAACAAGGCCGGCTGGGATCGCAAGCCGGACATCGCCTACGCGACGACGATCTACGTCGACGAGAGCGACGACAAGGCCCTGGAGATCGCAACGCGGCGCGCGGCCCGGGCCTACGAGGGCATCCTGCCGCTGCCGAATGCGCCGTTCGAGGACCGTATCGACGAGTTCAAGCGCCAGTTCGAGGCGCGCGGCGAGAACCCGGCCGCCGCCGGCATCATGAAAATCTTCGACGAGACCCACATCGTCGAGAACGACCTGGTCTTCATCGGCTCGCCGGAGACGGTCGCGGAAAAGCTCCACAAGGCGTCCGAAACGGGCCTGTTCAATACTTTCATGGGCGAATTCAACTTCTCCGACCTCGGCGAGGACGATCTGATGCGTTCGATCCGCCTGTTCGGCGAAAAGGTCGTCCCGGCGCTCAGGGATTACGAACCGTATTGAATCGCGCTATCAATCCGGCCGGCGCGCAACCCGACCGCGCCGCGCTGCCGAAGCAACCCGTGTCGTGACAGATGATCAAATCCTGGCTCTTCGAATTCCTCCACGCGCCCGGATTCCCGAACCTGGACGACACGCCGGAAGAAACCACCGCCGGTTTCCGGCGGAACATGGCGATCTGGGAAGATTGCGAACGGCTCGGGTTCGAGGGGATTTTCTTCAGCGAACATCATTTCATCGGGCACTCGAACAGCCCGTCCCCCAACCTGCTGATTGCGGCGGCCGCGCAGCGGACGACGCGCTTACGGCTCGGCGTTATGGGCAACGTACTGCCCTTCTACGAGCCGTGGCGCGTGCTGGAAGAGATCGGCATGCTCGACCACCTCTCGGAAGGACGCCTCGAAATCGGTTTCGCGGCAGGCATCCCGCAGGAGCTGAGCCCGGCGGGCTTCGACGCGACGGAGGCGCGCGAACGGTTCGACGAGATGCTCGAGATACTCGACAAGGGCCTCCTTGAAGGCGCGATCACCCATCGCGGCAAGTACTGGAATTTCGAAAACTTCCGCGTCTTTCCGAAACCGCGCCAGCAACCGTCGCCGCCGCGCTGGACGACCATCGTCAGCGAAGGGTCGGCCCGCAAGTCGGCACGGCGGGACACGAAAATCTGCACCGGCTTCCAGTCGGTCGAAACCATCGCCGCAATTTTCGATGCCTACCGCGAGGAAGCGGCCCTGGCCGGAACCGACGCCGGCCCCGACCGGCTGGCGATCCGCCGCAACGTCTCCATCGCGGAAAGCGAGGAGGCGGCGCACGAGATGCAGGCCGGCGCCAGGGAAGCTGCCCGCCTTCTGATGGCGGGCGACACAAGGGTTCGGCCGCAGGCTGGCGGGCTTCTGGATGCGCCCGGCCAGACCGCCGGATTCACGGTGCACGAGGACGAGTTCATCGCCGGGACCCCGGATCGGGTCGCCGAGCGGATCGTCGAGCAGTGCCGCCGATGCGGCGCCGGCCATTTCGTCGGAACCCTTGCCCGGGGCGCCGAAAACCTCCGTTCGGATGCTGTCCGGCTGTTCGGGGAACGCGTCGTACCGGCCCTGAAAC
>JAYQUR010000125.1:0-8918 GCA_038148075.1 Alphaproteobacteria bacterium
TCCGAAGGGCGGCGGCGTGGAACACGGGCCGCGCATCTATTCGCAGTCGAGCTGTTTTCACCGCCCCGAAATTTACGGCGGCATCGGTGAAACCGATGCCGCCGCATTACTGAAGGATTTTTTCGCCGCTCGCCGTTAGGACGGGCGCCGCGGTTCGATTGTCTAGTCGAAATCGCCTTCGAATCCGTATTCGGCCCAGCGCGATTTGACATGATCCATGTCTTCCTTGTGCGGGTAGACCATCGGCGGATAGCGGTTGCCGCCGTACTGATCCTCGAGATCGAAGTCGAGGTTGACGGTGGCGTCGATCAGGACGCGCGTCCACTTGCCGGTGCCGAACTTCATCGGGTCGCGATCGCGCAGCCGCGTCGAGGGATCGAGCAGCGAGCCGAACGAACCCGGGAAGAAGACGATATCGTCCTCGGCCGCGTTCACGCGGTAGGCGAACGCCCAGTCGACCGAACCGTAATCGTGAATGTCGATGTCTTCGTCGACGACCCAGATGTTCTTGTAGCGCAGATGGGCCGCGTTCGAGCCCCAGATTGCCGCGGCCGCCTGCTTGGCCTGGCCGCGATAGGTCTGCTTCAGCTGGATCATCAGCGTCGTGCCGTTATTGGCCGCCGGGCAGTGGACGTCGGTAACGCCGGGGACGCCCGCGCGTTCGAGCACGTTCCAGGCGACGCCGGCGCGCTGGACCGAGCTTGTGATCGAGTTCTCGTTCAGCATCTTGGGCAGCGTGCCCTCGAGCGTGCCGCGGTGGATCGAGTCGTTGCGGTACGTGACCGCGGTGACCTTGGTAACGTGCTTCGGTCCCTGATCGCCGCCGAAATAGCCGGTGTATTCGCCGAACGGGCCTTCCATCTCGAAGGTTGCCGGATCGGGGTCGATGAAACCCTCGATAACCATCTCGGCATTGGCGGGCACCATCAGGTCCGACGTCTCGCACTTGATCAGCTCGACCGGCTTGCCGCGGATCGCGCCCATCACCTCGTATTCGGAAACGCCGGTCGGGATCGGCGCCGACGCGCAATAGGGCAGCGACGGCTCCCAGCCGTAGACGTGCGCGACCGGCATTTTCATCCCGCGGTCGGCCCATTTCTGGAAATGGACGCCCCAGTTCTGGGCGCGCCACAGCAGCACCGGCAGCGTGTCCTTCTGGCCGAGCATGCCGCGATAGATGCCGAGATTGTGCTGTCCGGTGTCCGGGTCCATCGTGATGGTCGCCTGGTACGTGTTGATGTAGCGGCCGCCGTCCTCGCGGTGCCAGCGCGGCACCGGGATCTTGTAGATGTCGATGTCGTCGCCGGTGACGATGTTCTCCTTGACCGCGCCTTCCTTGACCTCTTCCGGCTTCACCCGCTGCTGCAGGAAATGGCGGGTCGCCAGGACCAGGTCGCGCACCGGCGCGTCGGTAGGCAGGCCGAGCATCATCGCGACGCGGCGATAGTTCGACAGCCCGCCGGTGAAGACCTTGCGCGAATAGACGTCGTCGCCTTCGCCGTATCCCTTGATGTTATTGAACAGCAGGGCCGGGCCGTGACCGGTGCCGAAGGTCTTGCGGGCGATCGTGCCCAGTTCGCAATCCCAGTCCACTTCGACGTCGATTTCGTGCAATTCGCCTTCTTCGCGCAGCGCCTCGATCCAGCCGCGCAGATCCTCGAAGGCCCGCGGCACGATCTTGTTGTGCATGGCGCCAAGTTCGTTCGACATTTGTCAGCTCCCTGATTTCTGCATCGCTACGCCGTTTTTTTCCGGACGTGGCGACCTAAACGTTCAGCCTCAATTCGCCGCAGTTTCTCACGGCGTCCGCCCGCCAAGTCAATCGCGGGCATTTCATATATCCATGCGCATACCGCATGGACGGGGTTATCGGTCGGTTCCGATCCCTTTCTTCCACTTGCCGCTCAGCCCCAGCGTATCCCACCGGGCTTCGATCGCTTTCATGTCCTCTTCCATCGGCAGGACGGTGGGCGGATAACGGTCCCCGCCGCGCTCCGGCTCGTAATCGAGATTGATCGTCGCGTCGGTCAGGACCCGGGTCCACTTGCCGGTGCCGAACAGGTGGACGTTCGCATCCCGCCGCCGCACGCTCGGATCGAGTCCGGCGCCCCAGTTGGCCGGATAGAGGACGATATCGCCTTCGCCGGCGGCGACGCGCCAGGCTACGGCCCAGTCGACGGCCTCGTAGGAATGTACGTCGATATCCGCGTCGACGACCGTCACGTGCTTGTAGCGGACGTGCGACGAGGAATCGCCCCACAGCGCGGCGGCGACCTGCTTGGCCTGTCCGCGATAGGTCTGGTTGATCGCGACGTTCATGTTGACGCCGGCATGGATCGGATGGCCGAACACGTCGACGACGCCCGGCACGCCCGCGCTTTCCAGCGCGTTCCACGCCGTCGCCGAGCGCATGATCGAGCTCATGATCGGGTTTTCGCCGACGCTGCCCGGAATTCCGCCCTCGACCGTGCCGCGGAAAATCGGATCGTTCCGGTGCGTGATCGCGGTGACGCGGGTGGTGTGCTTCTTGGAACGTTCCGGCGCGTAATAGCCGGTGAACTCGGCATACGGGCCTTCCTCGGTGAAGGTCGACGGGTCGGTCGAAATCCAGCCCTCGATGACGATCTCGGCGGAGGCCGGCACCATCAGCGGGACCGTTTCGCATTCGACCAGATCGACCGGTTCTCCGCGGATCGCGCCCATCACTTCGTATTCGGAGACGTTGCGCGGCACCGGCGCGCCGGCGGTAAAGCCCATCGACGGCTCCCAGCCGATGACGTAGGCGACCGGCATTTCGTCGCCGCGCTCCTGGTGCTTGGAATAATGCGATCCCCAGTGCTGCGCCCGCCACATCAGGACGGGAATTTCGGCGGGACCGCCGACCATGCCGCGATATATGCCGACATTGTGGATGTCGGTATCGGGATCCTTGGTGACGACGCCCGCATAGGTCAGGACGTAGCGGCCCCCATCGAGCCGGTTCCATTTCGGAACCGGGAACTTCAGCAGGTCGATGTCGTCGCCGGTGATGACGTTTTCCTTCACCGGCCCGTCCTTGACGGTCCGCGGCTTGACCCGTTCCTGGAAGATCGTCCGGCAGATGCGGACGAGATCGGTCACCGGCGTATCCTGCGGCAGGCCGAACATCATTGCGATGCGCGAATAGCTCGCCTGTCCGCCGGTGAAGATCTTCGAGCAGAGCGCATCGGGACCGTTGTAGTCCTTGATGTTGTTGAACAGGAACGCCGGCCCGTCGCCGCTGCCCTGCATCATGCGGATCAGGTTGCCGAGCTCGACGTTCCAGTCGACCTCGCCGGTGATCTCTTCCAGCTCGTCCGCCTCGCGCAGCGCGTCGATCCAGCCACGCAGGTCGCCGAACGCCGCCTGTCCGCGGTTTTGTGCAGTATTCGTCATTTGATCGCCACTTTCCCTGTGTGGAGGGAAGATTTACAGGCTAAACGGGCGAATTTCCACCGTCCGCGCCATGCGCCGCATCGATAGGAATATGCGGCAGAAACAGGCGAACTTCGAGTCCGCCGCCGGCCCGGTTGGCCAGTTCGATGTCGCCGCCATGGCGGCGCACGATCGATCGCGACACGGCGAGCCCCAGCCCGGAGCCGCCGGTTTCGCGGTTGCGCGACGATTCGAGCCGGAAAAACGGACGGAAGACCTCTTCGCGCTTGTCCGCGGGAATTCCGGGGCCGCGGTCCAGCACGCGGACGATTGCGCCGTCCGGCGTCTCGTCGAACTCGACGGCGGCCTCCGCTCCGTATTTCAGGGCGTTCCCGATGACGTTCTGGAATGCGCGCTTGATCGAGGCCGGCGCGCAAACGAGCGGAAGCCGGTCTGGCCCCGATATCTCGACCGGTTGGCCGGCATCCGCGAGATCGTCGCAGATACTGCGCAGCATGGCCGCGAGATCGGTGCGCATGCGCGGTTCGTCCGCAGCGTCGTCGCGCGCGAACGCGAGCGTGGAATCGATCATTGCCTGCATCTCGTCGATGTCGGCGATCGCCTTCGCCTGCTGGTCTCGATCCTCGATGAATTCCGCGCGCAGTTTCAGCCGCGTGAGCATGGTGCGTAGGTCGTGGCTGATTGCGGCGAGCATCATCGTCCGGTCGTCGACGAAACGTCGCAGGCGCGCCTGCATCTCGTTGAATGCGCGGGTGGCGTTTCGGAGTTCGCGCGAGCCGTGTTCGGGCAGCGGCGGGGACCGCACGTCGAGGCCGATCCGTTCGGCGGCGTCGGCAAACGCGCGCAGCGGCCGCGTCATCCGGTGCACCGCCCAGAAGGACAACAGCACGATGAAGACGGACGCGAGCCCGATCCAGAATGCGATTCTCACGGCCCAGCGCAGCGATGTCGTGTCGGTCGAGCCGACGAAGTTGATCCAGCCGCCGGTGCGAAGTTCCACCGCGACGAGCACCTTGAGCCGGCTGTTGAACAGGTCCGGCGGTGCGGGCCGCCCGCCCGGCATCGGCGGAGCGGCATCGCTCTGGCGGCGCCAGCTGTTGAATACCCGGACGATAACGCGACGGCCCTCGAAATCCGGCAGGACGGCGCGGATGTCGTCGGCATGCCGGCGATCGCGCCGCCAGCCCCGGGGGATCGACGGGTTGCGGCCGTCGGTTACGGCCATCCACAGGGTCGGGCTGTTGAGCGCGCGGATCAGCCGGTCGCGATCGGCGACCGGCGTCGTTTCCACAAGCGGGACGATCTCGACGAGCCGCTCGGTGACCGACTCCGTAAACAGACGGAACGTGGTATCCGCGCGGTCCCTGATATACAGCGCCGCGCTGACCCAGAGCGCGATCAGCAGGACCGCAACGATCAGAAGCGTCAGGCGGGCGGCGAAGCCGGACGGACGAAATCGCCCGCGCGAACGATGCGTGCGGCCGGTCATGGCTCCGTTTCCCGGGTCCCCGACGCCTCGACGCCTGCGGTGAAGATGTATCCGCCGCCGCGTACCGTCTTGATCAGCACGGGGTCCTTCGGGTCGGTCTCGATCTTGCGCCGCAATCTCGAGAGCTGCACGTCGACGGAACGGTCGAACGGCCCCGCGTCGCGTCCGCGCGTTAGATCCAGGAGCTGGTCGCGGCTGAGCACCCGCTGCGGGCGTTCGGCGAAAGCGACCAGGAGATCGTATTCGCCGGCGGTGAGGGCGACGAGCGCACCGTCGGGCGCCGTCAGTTCGCGACGGGCGAGATCGATCCGCCATCCCTCGAACGCGAGCGTCCGGCCGGTGGCGGAGGCGGGGACATCCGTCGGGTCGCCCCCGCCGCGGCGCAGAACGGCCTTGATGCGGGCGAGCAGTTCGCGGGGGTTGAAGGGTTTCGGGAGATAGTCGTCGGCACCCATCTCCAGACCGACGATCCTGTCCGTCTCCTCGCCGAGCGCGGTGAGCATGATGATCGGGATACCGGAATCGGCCCGGAGCCGCCGGCAAATCGACAGTCCGTCCTCGCCCGGCATCATCAGGTCGAGAACGATCAGGTCGAACCGGCCGTCGGCGAGGCGCGCATCCATTTCGCGGCCGTTTGCGGCGTCGTCGACGCGGAAGCCGTGCTTGCGCAGGAACCGGGACGTCAGGTCGCGGATTTCGCGGTCGTCGTCGACGACGAGGATATGCGGACTGCGCTCGGCCATGGCCGCACTATAGAGACGGCCTCCGTGCGACCGGGGGAAAAATTGTAAGGGACTGTTACAGGCGGCTGCCGCGCAACGAACCGTTACCAAAAGCACCGTTCGGCGACATCTCCGCGTTACACGGCGTCCTTATATAGGGGGTGTCGGCGCCATCGGGCGTCCTCGCGAACAAGGAGACGATCATGTCACGAACCAAGAAAATCCTGCTCGGAACCGTCGCCGCCGTCGGAATCGGCGCGGCGGCTTTTTCCTTTTCCGGCGTTGGAGGCCAGGCGATGAACACCGCGAAGCTAGAATTTATCGGATCGGCCGCCGCTGCCGGCGGACACCATGGCTGGGGCCGTCATGGCGGCCGCGGCGGTCACGGCGGTCTGCGGCATATCTGCAGCGAGTCGCGCGGCGAAAAGCTCGAGAACGCCATCGGGTTCGCCGAGGCGTTCTTCAGCTTCAATAGCGAACAGAAAACGGCCTGGGCCGGGCTGACCTCGGCGCTGCGGGAAAGCAGCGCCGCAATCGGCGAGCGATGCGACGCCCTCAAGGAGGGCGAACGGTCCAAGAGCGCGACAGCGAAGCTCGAGCGCGTCGAAACCATGCTGACGGCCGGGCTCGACGTGGTGAAGAAGGTTCGCCCCGCCTTCGACGGGTTCTACGCGACCCTGACCGACGACCAGAAAGCGGCGCTCGACAAGCTGATCGAGCACAAGCGCCACGGGCGCCGCTGACGCAATCGCGCCGGCCCCGGCCCCGAAAAACCGCGGCCGGGGCTGGCGCACATTCCAGGCATGGGGGAAAAGATGGATCGTTCGAACGGATTCGCCGGACCGGAACTTTGGCGGGACAGGCCCGCGGTGATCGCGCGGCCGCCGTGGATCGTCGCGGGGTTTCTGACGGCCGGGTTCGCACTGGATGCGGTCGCTGCCGCGCCGGAGCTGTCGGAATCGGTGCGCTTTCTCGGCGGGACCGGGATGCTGGTTGCGGCGCTCGGCCTGATGGCGGCGGCAATGAAGGCCTTCCGGCGGAGCGGAACGCCGGTGGAAACGTGGCGGCCGACGGAACGGATCGTCCGGGACGGGCCGTACGGACAAACCCGCAACCCGGTCTACGTTTCGATGCTGATCGCCTACGCGGGGATCGGGGTGCTGGCGAATGCGCCTGCGATCGTCTGTCTCGCGCCGGTCCTGTTCGCCGTCCTCCATTTCGGTGTCGTCCTGCCGGAGGAAGATTATCTGGAGTGCAAGTTCGGCGCAGCGTATCTCGATTACAAGCAGGCGGTCCGCCGCTGGATTTGAGGAGACCTGCGGCAGCCCGTCGCCTTGACACCCGTCCCTCTCGTCTTTTCGATGAGGGAATCGAGGAACGGGTGCGGGAACGATGGCGGCTTCGCAATTGATCGACGACCGGCCGGACGACGGAATCTTTCGCGTCGGCCGGTCGGCTTTTACGGACAAGGAGATTTTCGACCGCGAGATGTCGGAGATCTTCGAGCGCACGTGGCTGTATCTGTGCCACGAAAGCCAGGTGGCGAACCATGGCGATTACGTGTCGACGCGGATCGGCCGCCAGCCGGTGTTCGTGATCCGCGGCAGCGACGGCGGGGTCCGTTGCTTCTACGATGCCTGTACCCATCGCGGCTCCAAGCTGACCGGCCGCACCTCCGGCAGCGCCAAGACGCTCACCTGCCGTTATCACGGCTGGTGTTTCAATGCCGACGGCGCCTGCACGCTGGTGCGCGGCGGAGACGAGGCCTATCTCGCACCTGACCTGGAGCGCATGGGCACGAACCTGCGTCCGATCGAGAAATTCGGTTCCTACAAGGGATTCCTCTTCGGCTGTCTCGATGCGTCGGCGCCGCCGCTGGAAGATTTTCTGGGCGGTGCGAAGCCGTTCATCGACCTGATGGCCGACCAGTCGCCCGAGGGGATGGAAGTCCTGCGCGGCGAGAGCCGCTACATGATGGACGCCAACTGGAAGTTCCAGACCGAGAACTCGACCGACGGCTATCACGTCGCCACCGTCCACCGGAATTTCGCGACGACGGTCGGCTACCGCGAGACGCTGCGCCCCGACGGCGGCGCCGGCATGGCGAAAACAGAGGCAAGCCGCATCCTCAGCCTCGATAAAATCGGCTCCGGCGGCTACGACGTCGGCAACGGCCACATGATCAACTGGGCCGATCGCGGCAATCCAGAGGCGGGGCCGCTGTGGCCGCAGCGCGACTCGCTGCTGGCGCGCTTCGACGCTGGCAAGGTGAAGTGGATGCTGGAACGCGGCCGTACCGTGACCGTGTTCCCGAACCTGTTGCTCAACGACGTCGCGTCCACCTGTATCCGCGTCTGGCGGCCGGTGGATGTCGGCCTTACCGAGATCGAGACCTGGTGCCTGGCACCGAAGGGCGAGGATGCGGGGGCGCGGCGCGCGCGCATCCGGAAATACGAGGATTTCTTCTTTCCCGCCAGTCTTGCCGTGCCGGACGACGTGCGTGCGATGGAAGGCGCGCATACGGGCTCACATGCCATGAAAAGCGCCTGGAACGACCTCGCGCTGGGGCGCAAGACGCTGGTCGAGGGGGCGGACGAAGCCGCCGGCGAACTCGGCGTTTCGCCCCTGACCAGCAATCCCGGCCGCGAGGTCGAAACGCCGTTCTTCGCCTTCTGGCGCGAATGGGCGCGGAGGCTCGGGGCATGACGATTTCCGCCGACGCTGCCGCCGTGCTGCTCTACCGCGAGGCGCACTATCTCGACACCAAACAGTGGGAGGCGTGGCTCGAGCTCTATGCCGACGACGCGATCTACTGGGTGCCGGCGATGGTCGGCGACGAGGGTTGGACCGACGACCCGGACAACGACGTCAGCCTGATCTACATGGATCGCGCCGGGCTGGAGGCGCGCGTGTTCCGCATCGAGAACCGCGATTCCTACGCGACCGATCCGATGCCGCACACGGCGCACGTCATCTCCAACGTTCTCGTCCACGGCGAGGCGCACGGGGTGACCGATGTGTCGGCGACATGGCTGGTGCACAGCTACCTGCGCGTTCGCGGCGCGGTGACGCGCGGCGGTCGTTACGAGATCGGCCTGCGCGAGACCGCGGACGGTCTCCGCATCGTGCGCAAGAAGGTCTTCGTCCACGACGACCGCATCGTCGGGCCCCTCGATATCTACAACATCTGAGGGAGACCCCCTCCCTGACCCTCCCCCTGACAGGGGGAGGGGACAAAGGTGTGTCGTCCAGCCCGCTCGTATCCCCTCTCCCCCCCGGGGAGAGGGTTAGGG
>JAYQUR010000126.1:0-8908 GCA_038148075.1 Alphaproteobacteria bacterium
AATCCTCCCTTATGCAAACTCCTCAATCTGCCCCATGAGCGCTGACGTCAGACAGTTCTGTCATGCGGGCAAGCGCCTGCCGTCGTTCGAGAGTGACCCGGAGCGCCGGGCCGAATTGCGAGAATCATACACACGGCGGCGAGAATTGCCACCGCGGCGCCCTGCCGGACCCGGCCCGACGCAAAAAAGAGTCTGGAAAAGCCAATATTTAGAGTTTGACGTTCATTTTATGAACGGACTATAGTTCGCGCACTGAACGCAGGGCGTTCATACCGTGAATCTGGATCATGGCAAGCAACAATCCGAAGACACCGGGCGAGACGAATCCCGATGCGATCACGCTCGGCGTGCTCAGCGCCATCGAGGAGGATGACCGGGCCACGCAGCGGGCGATTTCCAAGGAACTCGGCATCGCGCTCGGCCTTACGAACGCCTACCTCAAGCGCTGTATTCGCAAGGGCTTTATCAAGGTGCGCCAGATTCCGGCGAACCGTTACGCCTATTATCTCACGCCGCAGGGCTTCGCCGAGAAGAGCCGACTGACGGCCGAATATCTCTCGATCTCCTTCAATTTCTTCCGTTCGGCGCGTGAACAGTGCGCCGAACTGTTCGAAGACTGCGCCGCCAATCGCTGGAACCGCGTGGCCCTGGCGGGTTGCGGCGACCTTGCGGAAATCGCGACGCTGTGCGCGCGCGACGAAAGCGCCGTCGAAATCGCCGGCATCATCGACACGATCGACCGCAGCGGCCGGGGCGCGGAACCGGCGCCGGACACATATGCCGGCCTGCCGGTCGTGCAAAGGCTTTCGGATCTCGCCAAGGTGAACGCGGTGATCGTGACGGACATCCAGAACGCGCAGCGCGTCTTCGAGGAACTGAGCCGGTCGATCCCCCCGGAGCGCGTGCTCACGGTACGCCTGCTAAACGTTTCGCGAACCCAGCCGAGACTGGCCGATGAGTGACGCGCCGACGGATAGGGCGGACGACGGCCAACGGGACAGGCGGTGGTACGTCGCCAAGACGCACCCCAATGCCGAGACCAAGGCCAGGTTCCATCTCGAGCGGCAGGGATTCGAGGTCTACCTGCCTCGCTACCTGCGCCGGGTGAGCCACGCCCGCCGGATCACCTGGCAGCCGCGGCCGCTGTTTCCGACATATCTGTTCGTCACGACGTCGCCTGCGCAGCAACGCTGGCGCGCGATCAATTCGACGATCGGCGTCGCCCACCTGATCTGCGACGACCGGGGGCCGTTGCCGGTGCCTCCGGGGATCGTCGAGGAAATTCGCGAGGGCGAGGACGCCGACGGCCTGGTTCTCAGCGGGCGCAAGATTCCTTTCGAGGCGGGAACCGAAGTTCAGATCATGTCCGGCGCGTTCGCCGACCATGTCGGCTGGTTCGAATGCGCCGCGGACGAGGAAAGAGTCGTGATCCTGCTGGACCTGTTGGGCCGGCAGGTCAGGACCCGCGTCAACCTGGACGCGATAACAGCCACCGCCTGAGCCCTGCCGGTTCTCCGGCAGGACTGCAACGGCGTGCGGAAGAACGTAGGCGGCCCGGGTGGGGCGATTCACCCGGACTGCGGTAGCATGCGCGAACGGCGCCGCGGGCCCATCCCCGTCGCGCCCGAACCCGAAAGATCAAACCCCGGGCGATCAGAATACGATGACAGAAAACGCCAAACTCCGCGCGTTCGACGCGCCGCTGCCGGAACTCGACGGCGCCAGCATCCTGGTGACCGGCGCCACCGGCACTTTCGGCAAGGCGTTCGTCGCCGCGGTAATCGAGAAATACAAGCCTCAGCGCCTGATCGTCTTTTCCCGGGACGAGCTGAAACAGAGCGAGATGCAGGCGGTCTACCCGACCTCGCGCTATTCGTTCATGCGCTATTTCATCGGGGACGTCCGCGATCCCGAGCGCCTCGAAATGGCGATGCGCGACGTCGACGTCGTGATCCACGCGGCAGCGCTGAAACAGGTGCCGACCGCGGAATACAATCCGTTCGAATGCATCAACACCAACGTATTCGGCGCCGAGAACGTCGTCCGCGCCGCGCTCCGCAACAACGTTTCGCGGGTCGTCGCGCTGTCGACCGACAAGGCCGCGAACCCGGTCAACCTCTACGGCGCCAGCAAGCTCGCCTCGGACAAGATCTTCGTCGCCGCCAACAACCTGTCAGGCGACGAGGGCACCGTTTTCTCCGTGGTACGGTACGGCAACGTGCTGGGCTCGCGCGGCAGCGTCGTCCCCCTGTTCCGCCGGCTGGTCGCAGAAAAGGCGGACCGCATCCCTGTGACCGATCCGAAGATGACCCGGTTCTGGATAACCGTCGACCAGGGCGTAAATTTCGTCCTGTCGAGCCTCGCGATGATGACCGGCGGCGAGATATTCGTGCCCAAGATCCCCAGCATGAAGATCGGCGACATCGCCGAAGCGATCGCGCCGGGTGTCCCGACCGAGATCGTCGGAATCCGCCCCGGCGAGAAGCTGCACGAAATCATGATCACCAACGACGACGCCCGCACGACCTGGGAACTCGACGACCGGTTCATTATCGCACCGACTTTCCAGTTCTGGAGCAACGAGCCGTACGAGGCGGAGGGCGGCAGACAGGTCGCCGAAGATTTCTCCTATTCCAGCGACGCAAATGCGGAATGGCTCGATTCGGCGGGGCTGGTCGCTCTGCTCGACGGACAGGCCGCGGACTGATCCGCAAGATGCCACCCGCAAGCGGCGGCCACCGAAACGAATGACGAAATTTCTCCCCTATACGCGGCAGAACATCGACGACGCCGACGTCGCGGCGGTCGCGGACGTGCTGCGTAGCGACTTCCTGACGACCGGCCCGGCGGTTCAGGCGTTCGAAGACGCACTGGCCCGCCGCGTCGGCGCCGCGCACGCGATCGCGTGCTCAAGCGGCACCTCCGCGCTGCATCTGACGGCGCTCGCGCTCGATCTCGGCCCCGACGATACCGCGATCGTCCCCGCCCTTACCTTCGTGGCCACGGCGAACGGCGCGCGCCTGACGGGGACGCAAATTTTGTTCGCCGACGTCGACCCCGACACCGGTCTGATGCGTCCCGACGATCTCTCCGATGCCCTCGACCGCGCCGGGCCCGGTGCGCGTGCGGTCTATCCCGTCCATATCGGCGGCCAGACCTGCGACATGCCGGCGATCGCCGGGATCGCCGGCGAGGCCGGTCTGACGGTGATCGAAGACGCCGCTCACGCGATCGGCACCGTCGACGCGGACGGCGCCGCGGTCGGCGGCTGCGGGCACAGCTCGATGACCGTGCTTTCCTTCCATCCCGCGAAGACGGTCGCGATGGGCGAAGGCGGCGCGGTAACGACGAACGACCCCGAACTCGCCCGGCGCCTGCACCTTTTCTGCGTTCACGGCATCGAACGCGACGCTCCGCGGCTGACCTGCGGCTCCGGCGACGATCCCTGGTATTACGAAATGCAGGAGCTCGGCCTCAACTACCGGCTCAGCGACATACATTGCGCGCTCGGCCTGTCGCAGCTCGGCCGTATCGACGCGTTCATCGAAAAGCGCGCCCGTCTCGTCGCACGCTACGATGCAGCGCTGGCGGCGCTGGCGCCGGTGGCGCGCCCCGTGAACCGCACCGCGACGCAAACGACCGGCTGGCACCTCTATCAAGTCCTTATCGATTTCGAGGCCGCCGGTATCACCCGTGGCGACGCGATGCGGCGACTGCGCGACGCCGGCATCGGGACGCAAGTCCATTACATCCCGGTGCATCACCATCCCTATTACCGCGACTATTGCCGCGATCACGGCGGCATCCCGACACTGCCCGGTGCCGATGCGTTCTACGACCGCTGCCTCTCGCTGCCGCTGTTCACGGCCATGGACGACGGCGACGTCGACCGCGTCGCGGAAACGCTCGGGGAAATTCTCGGATGACCCGGCGCCTGTTCATCGGCCCGGTGCCGGACGATTTCGACCCGACCCGCGACCGGGCCGCCGGGCCGTGGTGTTTCGCCGGACGCGAATCGGTCTGCGCCGACTGGGAGTTGCTCGATTTCGTCGAACCTTTCGACACGCCCGGGAAACTGATCGCCGCGGAAGCGCAAATTGCGGCGCTGGTCGACGACCGCGTCGCGGAATGGGCGGACCGGCTGAACGACGCACACGGCCTCCACCGCCCCTACGGCTTCTGGCGCCGGTACCTCTCGATCTGGCTGTGGTTCGTGGCGATGGCGGCATGGGCCAGGTGGCGCAATACCGAGACGCTGGTGGAGCGCTTCGGCGGCGACGCGCTCGAGGTCCCGGTGCTGGCCGGCGACGAACCCGACCGGAACGCAGACTTCCCGACCCTCATGTATCGCACACTCTCTGATCCCGGATTCCAGTGGCGGATGGACAGCGCCATCCTCGCGCTGCTGGCGCCGCCGGCATGGATGCTCGTCCCGGCCACGCCGCCCGCAGCCGTGCCGGACCCCGCACCGGCCGCGCCGCGGAAGGGCACCGCGGCGCTGATCCGGCGGATGCTGCCGCGCCTCGCCTTCGACCATCTGCCGGGCGTCGCCCGCGGCAAACCGTTCTATTCGCTGCTGCTCGCAGTCGCGCCGCGGCGCCCGGCGGTACCGGTCGAGCCGCCGCCCGCTGCCGCCGCCGAATCCCCGTTTCCGACGGCGTTCCTGGAATTCTTCGACGGCTTTCTCGCCCACACTGCGCCCGACAGCATCGTCGGCGCGCGCTTCGCCGCTCTCGACAGGGAGGCGGCGCGCCTGCGGTGTGCCCCGGGACGTCTCTACGTCACCAACAGCCGCTCGCCGAGCGACCGGGAGCGCCTCATCGCCGCCCATGCGGAAATGGCCGGCGAGCGCCTCGTCAACGCCCAGCATGGCGGCTGGGAGGGCACGGCCGCAACCGTGCCGTGGAACCGCCAGGCCTACGGCGAAGACCACGCCTTCCTGACCTGGGGCTGGGAACGGCAGGCGTACCTGCCCGGCCGGTGCCTGCCGTTTCTCGCGCCGGCCCTCGGTGCGTTGCGCGACCGCCACCGCGAGCGGAACGCCGAGCTGTTGCTCGTCGGCGCGCGGCTTGCGATCAACGGCATGCGCTTCGACTGCGTGCCGCGGCCGCGGGCGATGCTCCGCTATCGCGCCGACAAGGTCCGGTTTCTCCGGGCGCTCCCGGACGCCGTGCGGCCGTCGGCCCGCTATCGCCCCTATACACGGGACCGGGTCGACCTCGAGGACGGACCCTACGTGCTGAGCCGCGTTCCGGAAGTGCGATCGGTCGATGGCGACTTCGACGCCGCCATGACCGGCTGCCGCCTCCTCGCGCTCGACCATCCCGGTACGACGATGCACCGCGCAATGGCCGCGAATGTTCCGATGGTGTGTTTCTGGAACCGCGACGACTGGCCGCTCTGCGACGAGGCCCGCCCGTATTTCGACGCTCTGCGGGACGCCGGAGTTCTGTTCCACGATCCCGTCGAAGCGGCGCAGCGCGCCGGCGAAATATGGGACGACGTGCGAGGCTGGTGGATGCGACCGGAGGTCGTCGAGGCTGTCGGCGCCTGGCGGCACCAGTTCGCCCGGACAGGCCCCAATGTCGGCCTGGCGCTTGCCGGAACCCTTTGGCGTCTCAGCCGGATGGGGCCAAATCAGGCGCGGGACGCAATGCCGATCCCGAACGGCCGCTGGTATGCGTCGCAGACGAATTCGCGAGTGGTCCATTGACCGGACGCCTTGAGCTCCGCCCAGGCTTGCGGAACGCCGGTGCCTTCCGTCGCGATATCGTGCAGCGTCAGAAGACCGTTGTCGGCGAGCATCGGCACGTAGTTCTCGATGTCGCGGCTGACGCCCTCGTACGAATGATCGCCGTCGATGAACATCAGGTCGAACGGGCCGAGGGCCCGGGCGGTACCGATCGCGCGCTCGGCCGCCGAGTCCCCGCACACCAGCGTCAGGTTCTTGAACTTGAGGTTCGCCCAGAAATTCTCGCCGTAGGAGGGGCCTTCCATCGTGTCCACGGCGACGATCTCGTCGAAGCCGAAGAACTTGTTGAGAATCGTGTTGGTGATGCCGGAGGCGAAGCCGATCTCCAGCATGCGCCGCAGCGGCCCGACGTCGCGCTCGTGCTCCTTGAGGGCGAGGATATAGTCGGCGAGTTCCTCGGGAATCTGAATCGCATGGGCGTAGGTCCCGTCGAACAGCCGGTAACCTCCCATCTCGACGTTGGTGTTGTGACGGATCATCTCGATGAGACGATCGCGGTACTCGGGCGAAAAATCGCACGCCTGATAAAGGTAGTCGGTCACGTGTTCGGGATCCCTGAAGGCTGGCCGGCATACTGCCGAATCGGTCCCCGCTTCACAACGAAGATATCGGCGACGCCGGCGGATTGCGGAACGGCGTATGGCTGCCGCTGAATTTTCGTTCGCCGATATCGACACCGCCCTCGCGAAGGTCGGGATCGCCGAGGGCGATACGGTGATCATGCACAGTTCGCTGCTCCATCTCGGCATGCTGTCGGATTGCGAGCCGAAGGCCATGCCCGGGCGAATCGTCGACCGTCTTCTCGCCGTGCTCGGCTCTTCGGGCACGCTCGCCGCGCTGGCGCCGTGCTACGACTATTCCAATGACGGCGTGCCGTTCGACACCCGCACCTCGCCTGTCTCGACGGAGCTCGGCGTGATCAGCGCGAATCTCGCGGCGCGGTCCGATGCGGAGCGATCGTCAAATCCTATCTTCGCGCTCGCCGCCGTGGGCGCGCAGGCGGACTACATCTGCAACGGGCCGAACGCCTCCGCGTTCGGCGCCGAATCGGCCTGGGACCGCGCCGTGCGCGCCGGGGCCAAGATCCTGCTGCTGGGGTCCAGCTTCGAACGGCTGACGCTCGTCCGCTACATCGAACAATGCGCCGCCGTCCCCTATCTGTACGTGAAGATGTTCCGCACACCCGTACTGCGCGACGGCAGGGCGCTGCCGCATCCGGTCACCGCGCTTCTGCGCTACGCCCATCTACCCCTGCAGTACGACCTTTCCCGCTTCGAGGGCCTGCTGCGCGACGCCGGCCTGCTGCGCGAAACGGCGCTCGGCGGCGGGCGCGTCTGCGGCTTCGATGCTGCGGGAGCAGTGCGCGCCGGCATTGAAGCGCTCGCCGATAACATCCATTATTTTCTCGCCGTCGCGCCCGCCTACGACGAGAGCGCGGCGCCCCTTACGTAAAGCGAACGCCATGATCTTTCTGGAAGATTTTTTCGAAACGACCGCCGCACGGGTACCCGATGCGATTGCGGTCGACGACGACGGCGCGACGATGTCCTACGGCGATCTCGACGCCTATGCGAACCGTATCGCGAACTACCTCGTCGCCGAGGGCGCGGAGCCCAACGACCGCATCTGCATCCTGACCGAGAAGAACGCCGGCGCCTATGCCGCGGTCCTGGGGACGCTCAAGGCAGGAGCCTGCTGGGTGCCGCTCGGCGCGGGCCAGCCGGAGGAACGGCTGCGCAAGCTGGTGGCCGCCATCGATCCACAGGTGATCGTCGCCGACACCCAGACCGTGAACGAAGCGCTTGCGATCCGCGACGCCGCCGGATCGGCGGTGCCGCTGCTGGTGCTGGGCGGCGCGGAAAGCGACGCGTCCAAGGGTATCGGCAGCGACGGCGATCTCGCGGGCCACGCCGCCGACAAGCCCGAGGTCGAAGGCCGCAGCCCGGACGACCTCGCCTACATCATCTTCACCTCCGGCTCGACCGGGATGCCCAAGGGCGTAATGGTGCTGCACCGGAATATCTCGCAGTTCCTCGGGCTCTGCGACGACTTCTTCGACATCGAAGAAGGCAGCCGGTTCGCTCACCATTCCGACCTGACATTCGATCCGTCGTTGTTCGACCTGTTCTATGGCTGGTCGCGCGCCGGAACGATCGTGCCTTTCAACAAGTCGAGCTACCGCATCAATCCGATGCTGTTCCTGCGCAAGTCTCGCATCAACGTCTGGTTCTCCGTTCCGAGCGCGATTTCCGGGATCGTCGAGAGCGGCGGCATCGACGACGAGGCGCTGGGCTCGATCCGGCACCTGCTGCTCACCGGCGAGGCGGTCCCCGGCAAACTGGTCCGCGCCTGGTATGACGCCCATCCGGACGCCACGATCTACAACGTCTACGGCACCACCGAGACAGCAATCATCAGCCACTGGTACAGGATCCCGCCCGACGTCGATACCGACAAGCCGGTCCCCGTCGGCCGCCTGCTGCCTGGGTTCCGCGCGCGCCTGATGGACGGCGACCGTCTCGCGGCGCCGGGCGCCGTCGGCGAGTGCGTCGATTACGGCTCCCAGATTTCGCCGGGCTACTGGGCGAACCAGGCGGAGACGCGGGCACGCTTCGTCGGCGATCCGATCGATCCGCGGCTTCCGCAGACCTGGTACCGCACGGGCGACCTGCTGCGGTTCCGCACCGACGGGCTGTATGAATATGTCGGCCGTGCCGACACTCAGGTGAAGATCCGCGGCCACCGGATCGAACTCGAAGAGGTCGAATACGCGCTGGAAGACCACTCTCTGGTCGCCGAAGCGGCTGTCGTTCCGAGCGGGCCGAAGGACAAGCCGAACGAAGCGCGGCTGATCGCGTTCGTCGCCGGGCGCGAAGGCGCGACCGAGGAGGCGCTGCGCCGGCATCTGGAATCACGGCTGCCGCGCTACATGGTCCCGATGAACTTCGTCATCGAACCTTTGCCGCTGCCGCGCAACGCCAACGGCAAGATCGACCGGCGCGCATTGAGCGACCGCGCCGCCGCCGTCGAGGGCACGACCCAATGACCGGGCCCGCAGATCGAACCGGCGTGCGCCGCCTGATGGCACGGGTTTTCGACATTCCCGTCGACGACCTTCCGGCGGACGCGACGCCGGACAACACCCGCGGCTGGGAC